>CAMEWU010000190.1 GCA_945946715.1 uncultured Clostridium sp.
AAGATGTAGAAATTCTGATTCATCGTCCGGAATAATTTACCAGGTTAATTATGTGCCGGGTTGAATAATTTACTTGTGTTTTACATATGAATAAGATATAATGATATTGAGGCCTGAGGCGTACGATAATTCCCTTAATTTTGAACCTACATTCATTGATACGGGAGTTTTATATTTCGTGGTGGATTGTCAAGCCTCCATAGCAGTGGAAGACAGGAAGCCAGATGCGGACACCCACCTAGCTATGCTAGGAGTCAAAAGAGGGAACCGGCATTTTGGGCGTTACTTATGGATAAAAAGCAGCAGAAATGCTGCTTTTTATCTTTATGAAATATAGAATTGAAATATAGAATAAGAAGTGGAAGTCAGAGGGATACATAGTTGAAAAAGAAGATTGGCATTCTGATTGCTGTAATATTCGTTTTAGCAGGCATAACAGGTGGAGTCTTAATCCATAATTGTTTCTTTCCAAAGGTTCAGCCGGATTCCTATTATAGCAGAAGAGAAGCGTTATATTTATTAGAACAATTGCATAGTGATAAGCAGCTTTCTGATTTAAAAGATGAGGACCATGGTTTTACGGTGGCAGATGCGAAATATGTATTAGTAATGTTATTGGGTATGGATGAAGATACGCTGAAAGCGGAAGTTGAAAATTCGTCTGATATGCCTTCACCAATCGATTTTCTTGTGAAGAGTGGAAATCGCCAAATCTTATCTCGAAAGGAATTTCAGAGTTTTTATGAGTATTTAATTGTAAGTACAGGCACGGACTCCGTACAGGTACAGACTTTGATGGTATTAGATACAGTTTTGGAAGAAACGGAAAGCGGTAATACATTATCCATAATAACACAGGATCAGTCATATGTGGTGCAGGCTTTTGATTCTCAACGTCAAAGCTGGCTTTGTAATCAATTAGAAGCTGCAGATGATACCATGGTACGGGTATCTATTGCAAATAACTGCATTTTTGATTACACCGGTGATGGAACAGAGCCGGTTACGTTATCCAATGTCTGGATTGAAGCAGCCAGTGAAGCACAGATAAATGTATTTTTGAATGGTTATCATAAAAGTTATCCTTGTCATTTGTCGGCAGAAATTGTAAATCAGAAAGTGGAAGCATCTTTGGCAGATATTACAATTGGTTCTCAGGGTGTGACAGATATTGTTTTGAAATCAGATGTTATTACTGCAAAAGTTTTGGCAGTTTCCGATAGTGGTGTTGAAGTAGAAGGATATGGTCTGCTTGGCTTATCGGAACATTATCAGATATATAAGATTTATGGTGAATTGGCGGTAGAACCAACCTCTCAGATTTTGGTTGGTTATTCAACTACTAATTTTGTTGTGGCGGATGGAGTTATTGAAGCTGCATTAATTACCGAGCCTATTCGTGCAGATCACATTCGGGTGGTCTTAGGAAACAGCGATTATACTTCGTTAATTCATGACAAGGTAGTATTGACTGCAGATTGTCCATATTCGATTTCTTTTAATGATCAGACAAAAATGTTTGAAGCCGGAGAAGAAGTAGAACTGACAATGACCTGTGGGTATATGGCTGGAGGAAGAGTTACATTCGTACCGGAAGAGGAGAATGGAAGAATTCAGATTCTTTCGATTACGCGAAATGGTATTCAACCTTCTTATCGTGGAACCATTGAAGTGGCACCATATGGAGATAGCGGACTGACCATTGTAAATGAATTGAGTTTGGAAGAATATCTGTATACAGTGGTTCCAAGTGAGATGCCTACTTCTTATGGAGAGGAAGCACTGCAAGTACAGGCAATTTGTGCCAGAGGCTATGCTTATGCAAAGATGCAGGATGGAACCTATGCAAAGTATGGAGCACATTTAGATGATAGTACAATGACTCAGGTGTATAATGCAGTAGCAGAAAGTGAAGAATCTATTTTAGCGGTGAAAGATACTTATGGTATGGTTCCGTTTTATAATGGTGAAGTGATAGAGGCCTATTTCTTTTCTACTTCCTGTGGTACTACATGTAATAACAGTGATGTCTGGGATGGAAATCCATTGCCATATTTAACAGATAAATTAGAATGTGAAGATACAGTAGAGTTTGATTTCTCTGACGAAACGGCATTTCGGAATTTTATAGATGACAGTAGTGCATATGATACTTACGAACAGGAATGTTCGCTTTACCGCTGGAATATCGTTTATACACCGGAGGAAATGACTGCTGCAATTGATGCAACATTAGCACAGCGTTATGAAAAGAGTCCGGAACGAATTCTGACCCTGCAGAAGGATGGGACATATGCAAGCCAGTCTATTTCAACTGTCGGTCAGGTTCAGGATATTGCAGTTACTGCAAGAGGGAAAAGTGGTATTGTGAAAGAGATTACCATTACTGGTTCAGCAGCTACGATAAAAGTAACCGGGCAGACAAATGCAAGGGCATTAATGACACCGGTTCAGGTGGCAATTCATCGTCAGGATGGTTCAGAATCGGTGGAATGGTCATTGCTGCCAAGTCCGTTTTATTATGTGACCAAGAATGCAGAAGGGAATTTTGTGATTGTAGGCGGTGGCTTTGGTCATGGTGTTGGAATGAGTCAGAATGGTACTAAAATAATGACAGAAATGGGATATTCGGCAGAGGAAGTCATTCAGCATTATTATACAGGTGTTGAAATTGTAAATATATATCAATAAGATTGGGTGATGTTGAGATGAATAAGTTTATACGATTTATTCGGGAATTTTTAGTACGCTTGAAGGAAGATCATGTATCTGCTTATGCAGCACAGGCAGCTTTTTTTCTAATATTATCTGTCTTTCCTTTTGTAATACTCGTTTTGACATTTACACGCTTTTTGCCGGTTAGCCAGTCAGACTTTATTTTGGTCCTGAAGGAGCTTCTCCCAAACGAAATAGAAGCATGGGTTCTTACAGTATTAGAAGAAATTATGCAAAACTCCGGTAATACACTTATGTCTTTTTCTATTATAGTGGCTCTTTGGTCCGCAGCAAGAGGAATATTGTCCATTAGTAATGGCTTAAACTCCGTCTATCGTACAGAAGAGTCACGAAATTATTTTGTATTACGTGGTATTGCTACCATTCATACATTGATAGTTGCAGTTGCTCTTGTAGTATTGCTGATTGTTTTCGTTTTTGGTAATTCTCTGTATCAGATTATTTTGGTTAAGATTCCGTTTATGAATAATATTGCAACTTTAATTCTAAGTGTCCGGGTAGTTGCTGGTTTTGCATTACTTTTTTTTATGTTTGTTGCCATGTATAAAGGTCTTCCCAACCATAAGATATCCTTACGACAGGCAACACCGGGGGCATTGTTTTCAGCTATTTCCTGGATAATTGTATCATTTGCTTTTTCTATCTATGTGAATCATTTCAGTAATTATTCCAGAGTGTATGGAAGTGTGGCAGGTGTTGCTATTGCTATGGTCTGGATTTATATGATGATGAATCTGGTTTTATGGGGAGGAGAATTAAATGAGTATATTATGGAACAGTATCCGGATAAAGTGGCAAAGCCAGTAAAACCAGAAAAATCCAAAAAACCAGCATCCAGATAAGACATCAAAACTATTGAAGTTTTTACATGAATTTGGTATAATCATTTTATATAAAAATAGGGAAGTTTTTTGGTGAATTTATATAGAAAGGGAGATCGGAAATGAATGAGATAGTAGTTTCAAGCGATAGACGTTTCGGACGAGCAATTTTGGGATTGAACAAGAATGAGGTTTATGCATATTTAAATCAGATCAGTGGTGCTTATGAGGAACTTCAACTTCAGATTCAGGTTCTAAAAGAACAGAATAATAAATTATCGGATTCAAATCGTGAAA
>CAMEWU010000191.1 GCA_945946715.1 uncultured Clostridium sp.
CGGAATCTGTTGAAGTTCTTTCTGAATCAATTGATTTCCTACTTCTCTTGTATGCTCAGAGCCATAATCCACCAGATATTCTTTCAGTGTCATTAATGCATTTGGATGACAGCAGTTCTGTATTTCACCACTTTTACATAAGCTCATGAAACGGTCGCCTGTACGACCTTCCCGATAACAGGCTGTACAAAAGCTGGGAACATATCCCAGTTCCATCAACCAACAAACAACTTCATCTAAAGTACGATTATCCATAACATCAAATTGTTCTGATTTCATATTCTCCGGCTCCGGTTCCACATATCCGCCTACACTGGTTCGGGAACCTCCGCTTATCTGAGAGATTCCAAGTTGCAATACTTTTTCCCGGCATGTCTGGTTTTCACGAGTAGAAACAATCATCCCTGTATACGGTACTGCAATCCGAATACAGGCAACGAGCTTAGCAAAGATTTCATCACTAATTCCGTTAGTAAATCCACTGGCATCAATATCATCCGCATTCCGCAAGCGTGGTACGCTAATTGTATGAGGTCCCACGCCGAACACCGTTTCCAGATGTTCTGCATGCATCAGCAAACCGGCAAATTCATATCGATATTTATCAAGCCCAAACAATACTCCACAGCCTACATCATCAATTCCTCCCAGCATAGCACGATCCATGGCTTCCGTATGATAGTTATAATCGTGCTTCGGGCCTGCAGGATGAAGTTTCAAATAACTTTCTTTATGATAAGTCTCCTGAAACAATATATAGGTTCCGATTTCTGCATCCTTTAATCTCTTATAATTTTCAACTGTCGTTGCTGCGATATTTACATTGACCCGGCGAATAGAACCATTTTTATGATGGATTCCATAAATGGTGTTGACACATTCTAAAATATATTCAATCGGATTATGAACCGGATCTTCTCCTGACTCGATAGCCAGACGTTTGTGTCCCATATCCTGCAAAGCAATTACTTCCCGTCTCACTTCTTCCTGAGTCAGTTTCTTTCTCGGCATATGGCGATTAATCACATGATAAGGACAATAGGTACAACTGTTTACACAATAATTTGACAGATATAAGGGGGCGAATAAAACAATTCGATTTCCATAAAAATCCTGTTTTATCTGCTTGGCCAGTTGAAAAATCTTCTGATTGATTTCCTCGTCTTCACAAGCCAATAAAACACTGGCCTCTCTGTGATTCAACCCTTTTTTTAATCTTGCCTTATCCAAAAGTTCCTGTAACAGAATCCGATCTGACTTGTGAGATTCTGCATAAGATAAAGTTTCCATAATTTCTTCATGATTGATAAACTCATCTGCAATTGTACTACCCGGATTATATTTCCACATATTTACCCTTCTTTCTATCATGCACTTGTATCTATCTATTCCCGTACATTCTAATTTCTCACTCTGGATAATCTCCCCGGCTCACCACAATTTCATATCCAATAGAAGCTATCCGTTTTTGAATACATTGCATGCATTGTGCTGATTCTTCTCCGGTACATATCTTATCATCATACAGACTGTATTGCTTCCTTACTTCAACAGGAGAAAGATTCGGCATAATGACATTTGCACCTGCCAGAATTCCACGTTCTCTTCCATCCTGTGCCAGAGTTCCCAAAGCTGTAGTAGCCGGAATCAATGCTTTTGGAAAAGTCAAACGTAAGATTGCAATTAAAAATAGTGTCTGTTCTACCGTTCCATTTAACTCATGTCCAAAGGGAGTATCCTTATGGGTAATAAATGGCCCGATTCCTATCATATGAGGTTGCAATTCCTGTAGATATTCCATATCTTCTGCCAAATGGAAAAACGTCTGTCCGGGGGAGCCTACCATAAATCCTGCCCCTACCTGATAGCCAATTTCCTTTAGATTCTGTAAACAGTTTTTTCGATTCTGAAGGGAAAGTTCCGGCGGATGCAATACCCCGTAATGTGCCTCATTTGCTGTTTCATGACGAAGCAGATATCGGTCTGCTCCTGCCTGAAAATACCGTTCATAACTATCCCTTGATTTCTCGCCTATGGATAAGGTCACTGCACAGTCCCAATAGCGTTCTTTTATACTTCCTACAATATCGCAAATTCTATCATCTGTATAATATTCATCTTCCCCTCCCTGTAACACAAAGGTACGATATCCCAAATCATACCCTTCCTCACAGCATTGAAGAATCTGTTCCTTAGATAATCGATATCGCTCCAGCTTGTGATTATCTCTTCGAAGTCCACAGTAATAACAGTTATTTTTACAATAATTACTAAATTCAATCAAACCACGTATATAAATTCTTTTTCCAAATACCGTATTCTGTACGTTTCTTGCCTTTTCAAACAGGTATTCATCCAACTCTTTTTTCCAACATTCCTGTTCATTCTGAGATTCAAAACGCCCTTGCAGTAATTCCTGATATTCTATTCCGGACAGGGAATGCTCTCTCTCTAATTTATCAATTAATTGAATATAATGCTGTACCTTCATAAAATTACTCCCGTTTGGGACATCCTGTACAGCCTGTACAAGATGAGACAGATTCCTCCATTACATCATAACTATAATTTGCAACCGTTTCCAACCCACATATGGCATGTGCACTGATTCCTTCTCCGGAACCTGTAAAGCCTAAGCCTTCTTCCGTTGTTGCCTTGATATTAATCCGATTTTCCGGCACATCTAACGCTACTGCTATTCGTGTCACCATCTGAGGAATATAAGGTGCCAGTTTCGGACGTTGTGCAATGATGGTAGCATCAATATTTCCAACCAATAATAACTGCTCCATTAACATTTCCTTTACCTGTTTTAAAAGTTCAATACTATCTGCTCCTGCATATGCCGGATCTGTATCCGGAAAATGCCTGCCAATATCTCCTAATGCAGCTGCTCCTAACAGTGCATCCATAATTGCATGTACCAGCACATCTGCATCCGAATGTCCAAGCAAACCCTTTTCATAAGGAATTTCTACTCCTCCCAAAATCAATTTTCTGCCTTCAACCAGTTTATGGACATCATATCCCATTCCAACTCGCATGTAGAACCTCCTATATCGTAATTATTGTCTTATTAATTATATAAGTTATTTCCTTAAAAATCTATGATAAATACATTTTTCTAAAGAGAATTATGCATGAATTCTCATTTTTTTCCAGATACTACTTATATTGATAACGCAATGGAGGCTTTCTGCATGCAAACAAATACTTTTATTAAATGGAATCTGTATTTTTTTATCTACTGCTTTATCGGCTGGGTTTGGGAATGCTGTTATGTCTACTTAAGAACACATCATTGGGAAAATAGGGGATTTCTTTATGGGCCTTTTCTTCCGGTCTATGGTATGGGTGCGCTGATTATCCTTTGGGTGACCATCCCGGCAAAAGGTAACCCCTGGCTGATTTTTCTCTTAGGAATGTTAGGTGCCACTGTTATAGAATATATCTGCGGATATGTAAATGCCAATGTTCTCCATGTGAGATACTGGGATTATAGTAATGTACCTTTCAACATAAATGGACATGTCTGTCTTTTATGCTCCTTGGTTTGGGGAGTTTTTTCTATTCTTTTGGTAAAATATCTCCACGGATGGGTAGAACACGCCCTTGCTACAATTCCAAAGCATTATGCAAACCTCTTATATCTTCTTCTTGCTGCTATTTTTACAATTGATACTATTGCTTCTTTTCACGTTGTACTAAAAAAATAAAATTAGGTATTGACTTTTTCTTTCGCACATCATATAATAGCACATGTGTCAAGCGACTATGGGATCTTAGCTCAGCTGGGAGAGCATCTGCCTTACAAGCAGAGGGTCACAG
>CAMEWU010000192.1 GCA_945946715.1 uncultured Clostridium sp.
TAAGCACAATTATATATGAAAAAAACGCTGTACCAGGAGGTAACTGCTCCGGATGGAACCGAAACGGATACCATATTGACAATTGCATTCACTGGCTGACCGGTACAAAATCCGGTACTGCCCAGAATCAGATCTGGAATGAATTAGGTGTATTAGGCGAAGGGATTGAAATTATTAAACGGGATTCCTTCTATACCTCCGAATGGGAAGGACAACACCTTACACTATGGCGTGATGTGGAACGTACCAGGCAGGATATGCTTGCCCTGTCACCTGCAGATGAACTGGAAATCAATCGGTTTATTGATTATGTTCGTCTTGCCGCAACCATCTTATCACCGAAAAAGGAATCCTGGGATTTATTTCAGACCATTAGTGAAATGGATTTTGTCACTACACATTTTCAAATGGCAAAAGCCGTCATTTATATCGGTATGAGTCTGGATGAATTATCTCAAAGATTCCAGCACCCATTACTAAGACAAACCTTCTTGGACTTTATGGCAAAGGAATATGAAGCATACTGGTTGGTACTTGCTTATTCCTTCTTTATCAGCGATAACGGAGATATTCCTGCCGGGGGATCTATGGGGATAGTACAACATATGGTGGAATTATATCAGTCTTTAGGTGGTCACATCGAATTCAATACACCTGTGGAACAGATTTTAATCAATAAGCGCAAATTTCCGGATGAAGCATCTATCAATAAAGCTACTATTAAAAATACCAAAAAGGTAAAAAAGCTATTTTACAGAAATGCCGAAAGCGTTCTGCTTTACAATGGTAAAATTGTGCCTGCTGATTATATTATTTGTGCCTGTGATATCAATTATACTTTTCAGAAATTATTGAGAAAGAAACGTTATATTCCTTCCTCTATTAAAAAGGTCTATTCCAATAAAAAAAGCTATCCGATATATAGTTCTTTCCAGGTAGCCTTTGCAGTAGACGGTTTACTGGAAGAAATTGATGACACCCTGTCCTTTACTTGTCATCCTATCGATGTAGGGCACCGCATTATTGACCGGATTTGTGTTAAAAACTATCGCATTTATGGAGATTATATTGCCCCGGAAGGAAAAACTGTAATTCAATGCAGTATCATACAATATGAAAAAGATTTTAAATTCTGGAAAAAACTCTACCACAAAAAGGAGCAGTATCTTCGTACCAAACAAAATATCGCCGAAGCCATTAAAACCCGGATTGAGACACGATTTCCGGAATATGAAGGCAAGCTACATCTTCTGGATGTGTGGACACCTGCTTCATATGCCATTCGGAATAATGACTATATGGGTGCCTATATGCGCTTTATTACTACTGCTACAAGCCCAAATGCATTTCTATCCTGTGAGGTTCGAGGACTTCGTAATGTTTTCCTTGCCAATCACTGGCTGCGTTACCCTGGTGGAGTACCAACAGCCGCCACCATGGGAAAGCAGGCTGTAAAAGAAATCAGTGAATTAATCCACTAATTTACTGATTTAAAAGGTCTGGTCTTCTCTCCATGGTCCGTTTCACAGACTGTTCATGTCTCCACTTTTCGATGTTGGCATGGTGTCCTGACAAAAGAACATCCGGTACCCGTCTTCCCATGAATTCTTCGGGACGGGTATATTGCGGATATTCTAACAGATTCTCATGAAAGGATTCATATTCCGCTGAGTCGTTATTATTTAATACTCCCGGCACTAAGCGTGAAATGCAGTCAACCATAACCATAGCCGGCAATTCCCCACCTGTCAGAACATAATCTCCAATGGATACATGGTCTGTAACTATCATATCAAGAATCCGTTCATCTACCCCTTCATAATGACCACAAAGAATAATCAAATCCTCTTCCCCGGCAAAATCTTCTGCCATAGTCTGATTAAATACGGAGCCTTGGGGTGTCATGTATACCACTCTTGGTTTCTTTCCGATTCTGGTGGTAATTGCTTCCCAAGTCCGATAAATCGGTTCTGCCTGCATTACCATACCTGCACCCCCACCATAAGGATAATCATCTACCTGTCCATGTTTTTCCAAAGTATAATCCCGAATATTGACTGCTTCTATCTGAATCAGATTTTTTTGCATTGCCCGACCTGTAATACTGGTACTTAATCCCTGCATAATCATTTCGGGAAATAATGTCATCACATAAAAATTCATTCCTCATCCTCCAGCATACCCTTCATTAACCGTACAACCATCTTTGATTCTTCCACGTTTACATCAATAATACATTGCGGAATCGCCGGAATTAACAGTTCCTTTCCGGTTTCCAGCTTTACAACATATACATCATTTGCGCCTGTTTCCATCACATCAGTTAGAATTCCCAGATAATTACCATCTTCCTCGTATACCTTTGCATCAATAATATCTGCAATATAGAATTCTCCTTCTTCCAGTGGAACTGCATTTTCTCTGGTCACCCAAAGCGTGGCATTCTTATATCTTTCCACATCATTAATATTGTCATATCCCTTGAATTTTAATATTGCCTGATTCTTAAAGAATTTACAGCCTTCTACTTCCATGGGTAATTTCTGTTTTCCGGTATCCATGATACAATCCTTCAAATATGTGAATCTCTGTATATCATCTGTAGTTGGAAATACCTTCACTTCTCCTTTAATACCATGCGTACTTGTGATAATACCCACTTTTAATAATTCTTCCATTACTCTTCCTTTCCCATGATTTCTATCTCAACATTTTCACTCATAAATGCAATATTCTCAAGAAAGTGAAAGACCACTAAAGGAGTTTCCTCCGTCAGTGGCCGTCTGTCATCGTTATCCGATTTTCACTTCAACCTTTTTGTCACCCTTTGACGCTGCCGCCTTTACAACCGTACGGATGGACTTTGCAATGGAACCTTGCTTTCCAATCACCTTTCCCATGTCATCTGCTGCGACCTTTAATTCTACAGTAATAACATCATCGGATTCGGTCTGAGTTACTACAACCTCATCTGGGTGATCAACTAGGGATTTTGCAATTAGTTCTACTAATTCAACCATATGGACAAACCTCCCTATTTCTCAATACCAGCATGCTTCAAAAGCTTAGAAACAGTCTCTGTTGGCTGTGCACCATTTGCTAACCATTTCTTAGTTGCTTCTTCGTCAAACTTAATAACACTTGGTTCCTGATTTGGATCGTAGGTACCGATTTCTTCGATAAATCTACCATCTCTTGGGGATCTTGCATCAGCAACAACAACTCTATAGAAAGGAGCCTTCTTGTGTCCCATTCTCTTTAAACGAATTTTTACTGCCATTTGTTTCCACCTCCTTAGTTTAAAATTCTATAAAAATTAATTATAGGCTGTTAAAATGGGAATCGCATTCCCCGGCGTTTCTTACCGCCCATCATCCCGGAAAATTGTTTCATCATTTTCTTGGACTGTTCAAACTGTTTTACAAATCGATTGACCTCAGCAATATCTACTCCGGCTCCTGCTGCAATTCTCCGTTTACGGCTGACACTCATAATATCCGGATTTGCCCGTTCTTCCGGTGTCATGGATAATATAATTGCCTTCGGGTGTTTCGCTGCATCTTCATCAATTTCAACATTCTTTAACTGACTTCCCATACCAGGCAACATAGAAAGCATGGACTGCATGCCACCCATTTTATCCATTTGTTCAATACTGTCCAGAAAATCATTATAATCAAATCCATTCTTTTTGATTTTCTTGGTCATCTCTCTGGCCTTATCTTCATCAATTGCGGCGGTTGCTTTCTCAATCAGAGATTCTACATCACCCATGCCAAGGATTCGACTTGCCATACGGTCCGGATAA
>CAMEWU010000193.1 GCA_945946715.1 uncultured Clostridium sp.
TACTTAGGCTGTGTTCTTTACAGCCTTATGTACCACTACGTGCTGACCGGAGCGGGAGCGCGTCTGCGGTAACTATATACCATTGAAACCGATAAGGCGACTTGGAACGTTAACCTATAATTTCATATAACTCAAAATTTGTTGTGCAACTTGTCTGTATATTTTTGATATTGTTGAAACTCGTTGTTGAATAGTTGAAAAAATTGGCGTAATGCTTGCAAAGCTAGAAAAAATGGGGTATTATCTATCTATCTTAAAATTTCTTTATGATAAAGTGATGGAGGAAAAGAATCATGAGTACAGTAAAGACAACTAAGACAGCTAAGGTAGAAACTAAGGCAGCAGATAAAGAGGTTAAGGCAGTAAAGACAGAACCAGTAAAGACAGAACCAATAAAGGCAACAGCAGCAAAGGCAGAAGTAAAGGCAGAGCCAGCAAAGAAAGCACCTGCAAAGGCTGCAACACCAAAGGCAGCACCAGTAAAGAAGGCTGAGCCGGCAAAGAAGGCACCAGCAAAGAAAGCACCTGCTAAAAAGACAGTTGCAGCTAAGACAACTACAGCAAAGAAAGCACCTGCTAAGACAACAGAAGAAGTATTTATTGAGTATGCAGGTTCTCAGATTTCAACAGCAGATATTAAGGCAAGAGTTATTGAGGCTACTGGTAAGAAGGCATCTGCTATTAAGGCATTGAACATCTATGTACAGCCAGAAACAGGTAAGATTTATTATACTGCAGATGGTGTAACAGGTGAAATTGCTTACTAGAATTATTTTCTTATAAGATTGATTTGAAGTAAAAGAAGAACTGCCGTGATATATATCATGGCAGTTCTTCTTTTAATCCTTTTTCTTTTGATGAGCATGTGGCAGTATGTGGACTGCTTTTTTGAGTATATTATAGGTCTTTGTCCGTATTTCTTCAGAACGTATTTCCTCCTTTTCCCATTGGGAACGAAGATAGATGCCAACATCCGGACGGTTTGTTATAATACCATCTACTTCTAACTCCAGGTAATACTGAATCTGTTTTGGTATATCAATTGTCCAAACATAAACCGGAAGTTTAGCATGCTGCATTCGAATGACAAAATCCGGTGTAGCGATTTTATAATAGGTTGACACAAAGTCTGCATGGCATTCCGTTATACGGCGAATTGGAAAAAATTCATTGAAATGTGTACGGAAGTCTGCATTTCTTAATCCAATTAACAGGCCGGCATGAACATTTGAATCAATTTTTTTTATGCGTCTTACTACAATGTCAAAAAAGGATTGAATGGCATATTCGTCGTAAGAAAAATAAGTATTGACCAGTGATAATACTCGTTTTTCATAGCCGGCTTCTTTTAATTCAATTAGTAAATGAACTTTTTTTTGACAAAAGGCAAGTACTTCTTCTAAGGTTGGAATCTGATAGCCAAGCGTATCTGTCATCTCATGAATCTGTCGATAGGTTAATGTATTAACAGAAACTCCACCGATTTGTTCGTCATGAAATACGATTAAAACCTTGTCTAAAGTTTGGCGGATATCCAATTCAATATAGTCGGAATGAATATCCAGTGCCAGTTGAAATGCTTCTATTGTATTTTCATGGTTTGCAAGATAAGATGCACCTCTGTGTGCAATAATAGTTGTACTCATAAAGATTCTCCCAAATAGTTTATGTGTATTCTCATTGTAGCGGAGATGTATGGCTTTCACAATAGGGATTTATGTAGAAAAAATGAAGAAAAAATAACATTTTTTGGTGATTTTTTTATGAAGATAACGTAAGAAATCATTTGTTTGCAATCCAACATGGATAATGTTAGAATAACATATATTTGTATGGTGTCTGGAAGTCAGAAATAGGAGAGATGGAATATGAAAGGCGGAAAAAATAGGTGGATAATTCTGATGGCTGTTTTGGTGGTTGTTCTGCTGGGTATTGTTTCAGAACGGGTTTTTGCCAAGCAGATTCATAGCCGGAATCTGATATCTTCAACAGAAGAATTGAGTTTAAGGATTACAGAAGAATTAACAAAAGGGAATAATTCCTTTGCTGCGTATGTATGTGAATTATCCGATGAACAACTGGTTGCAATTAATCATAACTTAGATGGTTTTTTTGGGCATGTTTCTACTTATACTATTCTACGGGAAGTGAATGATGAGGTGCGCCTTATCCGATTTGATTTGGAAGTATCAGATAACTATTATGTATACCAGAAAATAGTAAATGGTGAAGAAATTATAAATAATCTTGATGCAGATATATTAGCAACAAAGGTACAGGAAATCATAGACAGCTGCCAGGCTGAAAGTGATTATGAGAAAGTACGGTTTTATCATGATTATGTTGTAACCCATACTAAATATGGTTTTTTAGACGGTGAGAATGAGGTGCTTTCTTTTAAGGCTGCCGGAGCATTATTGCATGGAACGGCAGTGTGTAATGGGTATGCAGAAGCGATGGAACTGTTGTTGCTTTGTAGTGGAATTGATACTTATATGGCAGTAGGCACAACGGAAGATGGCGGACATGCCTGGAACATTGTAAATATTGAGGATGAATGGTATCATTTGGATGCCACATGGGATGATCCGGTACCGGATATGGGAGAAGATTCCCTTCATGTATATTTGAATGTAAGTGATGACATTATGGAGAAAACTCATTCATGGAACCGGAATGCATATCCCCCTTGTACAAGTCTGGAATATAATTATTATGAGCAGGAGGGAAAAGCCTTTCAAAGTTTTAATGATTTTAAAGCATATGTATTGAACGAGATGAAATCAACCAATGAAATGGAAGTTATGGTTACGGATTCAGAAAGCATAAAATATGATTGTGGCTTCGTAGTAAAAGAAGGCGGTGCAAATTCAGTTTCCTGGCAAACCTATGAAGATGGTGAATATATGGTGATGTTGATAACAACTGACTAGTTAAAATATAGAAAAAGAGAGGAAGAGATATGACAAAAACAGAATTTCTTGATGGATTACGGGAGGGATTAAGTGGAGCAGTTCCGGCAGATGTAGTAAGAGAATCTGTAGAATACTATAATCGATATATAACAGAATCTATGGCAGAGGGAAAGTCAGAATCCCAGATTATGGAAGAATTGGGTTCGGTTCGGCTGATTGTCAAGTCAATTATAGATGCAAATGCCGGAGCAGGCAGAAATGAAGATATTCAATATCAGCAGGAGCAACAGCGACAGAATCGGGAGCAAAAAGAAAAACCACGATTTCATACGGATGTGAATGACAAGGGACAATTTGATGTAAAGTATGGAAAATTTTCATTTAATTCTTGGTATGGAAAACTGTTGCTGATACTGTTGGCAGTTTTGATTGTAGCGGTTATTATTGCTTTGGTTGTTGGACTATTTATGTTGGCATGGTATCTGCTTCCGGTTATTGCTGTGATTGTCCTGGTGATTATTTTAGTGAGAGTATTTATGGGTAGGAATCGATAAAAGGAGGTATCCGGTATGAATGAAATAGAACATTTGAAAACAGTGGTACAGAATAGTGATAATGTAGTTTTTTTTGGTGGTGCAGGAGTATCAACAGAAAGTGGAATACCGGATTTTCGAAGTGTAGACGGTCTATATAATCAGAAATATAAGTATCCTCCGGAACAAATTATTAGTCATACTTATTACAGGCATTATCCGGAAGAGTTTTTTGAGTTTTATAAGGATAAAATGATTTTTACGGATGCGAAACCCAATACCGCTCATATCCGTCTGGCTGAATTGGAGCAGGAAGGACATGTAAAGGCTGTAATTACTCAGAATATAGAT
>CAMEWU010000194.1 GCA_945946715.1 uncultured Clostridium sp.
AAATGTCCGCTCCCCATACCAGGAATCTGCATATGTAACATCCTGAACATATGATTTTTCCACAGGAAAATAGCGGATGTCAGACTGAATCGCCTGTACTTGTTCTACAAACCAAGTCTGATAGTCTTCTGAAATTCTATGAAAACGTATATATTCTTCGGGATTTTGCCGAAACTCTTCCAAATTCTTCTGATACCGTATCTCATATGCATTCACAGCTATTCGATCCAGTATATTCCATTCAATCACAAAGCATACAACCAGAATCAGAATCGAAGCCCCATATCGTAACCAGATTTCGGATGATTCTCTCCAACGAAATCCCATAAAAATACCTCCCCTGCCATTAACAACCTATGCAGGAGAGGTATGATTCATTCAATTCTAATCATAATAATTTTCAAAGGTCATGACTTCTTTCATTTGCATAGTACTTGCAGAAGTACCCTCCATGTAATAGATAGAATCACCCGGTTGAAATCCTTCCGGCACAACAAATACCACATACTCCTCATCACCTGTGGAATCTGTCAATTCCAGAATGGTTACTTCCCGAACCTCATATCCTTTTGACATAGCAAATACCACATATTCCGTCATTTGATTCTTCTCTGCTTCTGACATGTACTTCTGAACACTATTATCCATATATCCATAGCATTGATAGGTACCGGTTTCACCTGAATTTACCTCTGTATACCTGCCATCGGAAGCAAGCGCATACGTATTCACCCAGACATCAGACGGAACCGTTACAACGATATCTTCCAATTCATTTGGTCCTTCTTCCATGGAAACCATACATTCCTTCAAAATACCAGGAATACTTGTACCAACTGCAACCTGCATCAACAGATTCATGACCAGTGCAATAAGGCTAATTAAAACTGCAATTCCACCAAAGACCAGCCCCAGAATTGCCGGAACCTTTATATGTTTCTTTACTAAGGCAATGATACCAAGTACTATTGCGGCAATGCTAAACAATAGTCCCAGCCATGGAACACAGCACATGAAAAACAGTCCAAATACTGCTAAAACAATGGAAAGCACACTGAAAACAATTTTTTTCTTTCCTGCCCCACCGTAGGTACGAGGTGCTCCCATATTGGGATTTTGATAATTATAAGGTACCTGCGTAGTCCTTCCTAATACGGAACCACATACCGGACATATGCCGGATACATCTTCTACTACAGAACCACAAATCATACATTGTTCTTTCATTTTTATCCCCTTTCGTACTAGGCTTGCCCCTTATCCAGATAATATCCTTCATCAACCAGACGTCTACCACTATCTGCCGCCTGTGTCGCCATGGCATCACAGCGCTCATTCTGCGGATGTCCTGCATGACCTTTAATCCAATGAAAGGTTATCTGGTGTGGCTCCTTTGCCTTTAATAATCGTTTCCACAAATCAATATTCTTAACCGGATTACTGGTATTCAGCTTCCAGTTTTTTTTCAACCATCCATCAATCCAATGCTCTGTAAAAGCTTTTACAACATACTGTGAATCAGAATACAAATCAATACTGCAAGGTTTTATCAATGCTTCCAGGCCTATGATTACACCCATCAGTTCCATTCGGTTATTGGTCGTTTCTTCATACCCTTCTGAAAACTCTCTTGTGTGCAAAACACCTTTTGTATCAATATATTCAATCACTGTTCCATAACCACCCGGCCCCGGATTTCCTCTGGAAGAACCGTCTGTATATATGGTTACATGCATTCGCTTTCACCTATCTTTCTCTTTCCAAAGGCCTCTATTCCTGTCCAAACTAATTGTTGGAATTGAGAGGCTACTCTGTCTGCCGTCTCCTGAACCTCCTGATGTGATAAAGGTATTCCGGTAATACCGCTTGCCATGTTGGTGATACAGGAAATACCACAAACCTTCATGCCCATATGGTTGGCTGCAATTGCTTCACAGGCTGTACTCATACCACAGGCATCTGCCCCCAGGAATCCTGCCATCTTTACTTCTGCCGGCGTTTCATAGGCCGGACCGGTAAACTGAATATATACTCCCTTTTTTAATGGAATCTCCAGTTGCATTGCCTCTGCCTCCAGAATTGCCTGTAAATCCTTCCTGTATATCTCAGACATGTCCGGAAACCGCGTACCAAGTTCATCTATATTCTCACCAATTAAAGGTGAAGGAACAAAAGAAGAAATCTGATCCTGTATCAGCATTAGTGTACCCGGTTGAAAATCCGGATTAATTCCACCTGCTGCGTTGGTCAGAAATAAAATCTCTGCTCCCAGCATTCCCATCAGCCGGGTTGGAAGCACTACATCCGTCATGCTATAGCCTTCATAGTAGTGAACACGCCCCTGCATAATCACCACCGGCACCGAACCTACATAACCAAATACAAATCTGCCTTTATGTCCGGCTACTGTAGATTGAGGAAATCCTTCAATATCACTATATGGAATCGCAGTAACGATTTTAATTTTCTCCGCAAAATCTCCTAATCCGGAGCCCAGAATCAATGCAACCTTGGGTTGAAAATCCGTATACTTACGACAACTCTCATAACAGGCCTGTAATTTTTCATATACTGTGCTCATAAAAAGTCTCCCTTCCTGCTATCTGATGTTCCAGAACAGAGCTTCCTATTCAGCAGGAAGTCCTTACTCTTAAAGGATAGTATAACAAACTTTAAGAGTAAGGACAACCATTATACTTTTACGATTTTATAACAAATTACTACTTTTTTACATTTATATGATAATACATACCATGCCGCCATTTCCATCATTGACGATTTTTTCCATGGTATCCTGTAGCTTCATCTGGCTTTCTGCCGTAATTTTTCCTGTCTTATTATGAATTCCATCCTCTACTAATTGTTCAATGGTCTTGCCAAAGATATTAACACTCCAAATATCTTCCTTTCCTTCTGCACCAATATACTGGACCAGATCCTTTGCCTGATCTTCTGCCCCTACAATCGGTGCAATTTCTGTTGTAATATTGGCTTTTATCATATGAATGGATGGTGCTTCTGCTTTTATTTTCACACCATACTTATTGCCATGTTTAATAACCTCCGGTTGTTCAATCCGAATATCGCTTTGTGCCGGGGTTACACAGCCATATCCTCTTTGTTTCACAGAATCTAATGCATCTGCTACCTGTTCATACTCTTTTCTTTTTTCTGCCAGTTCCTTTAATACCTGCATAAACTGATATTCATTTTCCAGCTTCACACCCAGCATATCACTTAGCATCTGATAATAGTATGCATTATCCACATAAATCATCAAATTGATTTTTCCACAATCCAAGGCAATACTGTCCAGTTTGATTTTCTCTATATATTCACTTTCCGGGAAATTCAAATGATAGACGTCCCGTACCACCTGCACCTGATTCATAATTTCTTTTGCCATGGATACTAAAGCGGCCTTTACCTCTGATTCCAGTTGCAATGCTTCTGCCCACTTCGGTATATGAAAATCAACCTCAGCAATTGGGAATTCCAACAGTAATGCCTGAAGTATTTCCGTAATATCTTCCTTCCTTAACTGGTCTGCATTGATTGGAAGAACACGAACCCCATAGGACTCTTCTAATTCCTTTGCCAAAACAAGGGTTTCATTAGCATATGGTTTTGCACTATTCAGCAGCAGAATAAATGGCTTTCCCAGTCCCCGAATCTCCTGAATGGTTTTCTGTTCTGCCTCTATGTATGCATCCCTTGGCAGTTCTCCAAAACTGCCGTCTGTGGTAATCACCATACCGATGGTAGAATGATCATGAATGACCTTCCTG
>CAMEWU010000195.1 GCA_945946715.1 uncultured Clostridium sp.
GGTAGATTTAACATTAGCCATGGCAGACAGTGGTGAACGTCTGGATTTATCCGAGATTACAGGAATTAAGGTTGATAAACACAGTACCGGTGGCGTAGGGGACAAGACTTCTTTGATTATAGGTCCAATGCTGGCAGCACTAGGAATACCGGTAGCAAAAATGAGTGGAAGAGGCTTGGGACATACCGGTGGTACCATAGATAAACTGGAGAGTATTGATGGTTTTCAAACCGGGTTATCGCGGGAGCAGTTTATTCAGAATGTGAATCGGGTAAAGCTGGCAATTGCCGGACAAACTGCGAATCTTGCACCGGCAGACAAGAAGCTGTATGCATTGCGGGATGTAACCGGTACGGTGGACAATATGTCACTGATTGCATCCAGTATTATGAGTAAGAAGCTGGCATCCGGTGCTGATGTAATTGTATTAGATGTGAAAGTGGGTTCCGGTGCTTTTATGCAGAACATGGAAGATGCGGAAGAATTAGCAAGAACAATGGTATCCATTGGAAATATGGCAGGCAAAGCAACCTATGCAGTCATTACAGATATGAATGAACCACTGGGAGAAATGGTTGGTAATTCCTTAGAGGTACAGGAAGCAATTCAGGTGTTACAGGGAAAAGGAGAAGAAAGACTCACAGAAGTTGCCATGACTCTTGCAGAATATATGGTTATTGGTGCCGAAAAAGCAGATACAGTGGAAGAAGCGAAACAGATGTTGCAGCAAACCATAGATTCTGGTGCTGCATTAGATAAGTTTGCAGAATTTGTAAAGGCACAAGGTGGAAATCCGGATTATATATACAATCCGGAATTATTTCCAAAGGCTGCCTACATGGAACCGGTATATCCGGAACAGGAAGGCTATCTGACTGCTTGTCGGAACAGCGAAGTAGGCATGACATCTTTAATTCTAGGTGGAGGAAGAGTTACCAAAGATAGTGAAATCGATCTGACAGTTGGAATCCGTTTGATGAAGCATTTGGGAGACCCAGTGAGTCCTTCAGAGCCATTTGCATATCTGTATGGAAATGACAAGGAAAAAATGAAGGAAGCTAAGCAACGTTTGTTAAAAGCTTATACCATTCAGCCAGAGAAGCAGGAACGGCAGGCAGTAGTAAAGAAAGTGATTTTAGAAGTATAATACAGGAAATCCCCTCTTTTGGTTCTGTTTTAATAAGAAGCAGAATATAGTAGCAATAACAATTCTTTGGAGTCGTATATGAACAGGAAAAAATGGAAAGGCTTTCTATGTATTCTTACGGCATTGATTGTGTTGCTGCAAAGTATGATATTACATGTCAAACCAGTACAGGCAGAAGAGCTGGTACTGGAATCACCATCTGTTATTCTAATGGAACCCTCTACAGGACAGATATTGTATGAAAAAAATGCAGATGAACAGAGACATCCTGCCAGTGTAACCAAGGTTATGACATTACTTTTGGTCTTTGAGGAAATCGGTTCCGGCAAAATGAAACTGGAAGATACGGTTACCATTAGTGAGCATGCTGCATCAATGGGTGGCTCGCAGTGTTTCTTTGAAACAGGAGAAACACAAACAGTAGAAGATATGATAAAATGTATTATTATTGCCAGTGGAAATGATGCGGCTGTGGCTATGGGAGAACATATTGCAGGAAGTGAAGAAGCATTTGTAAAACGTATGAATGAAAAGGCTGCTGAGCTGGGAATGGTGAATACAAATTTTGTCAATGCCTGTGGTTTAGATGCAGAAGGGCATCTGACAACAGCCAGAGATATTGCAATTATGAGTCGGGAATTAACTACAAAATATCCGGAGATTTTTCAGTATTCAACTATCTGGATGGATACCATTACTCATGTTACCAGACGGGGTGCATCAGAATTTGGACTTTCCAATACCAATAAACTGTTAAAAACATATCCGTATTGTACAGGTCTGAAAACAGGATATACCAGTGAAGCTGGGTTTTCCATTTCTGCAACTGCATCAAAAGATGGAATTGATTTAATTGCAGTGGTAATGGGAGCATCAACAAAAGAGATTCGCAATAGTGAGGTATGTAAACTGTTTGATTATGGATTTGCCAATTGTCGATTATATCAGGATGAAATGGTGTTGGATTCCGGTAATCGGCTTCCTATTACTGGAGGTAAAGATGAAACGGTTTCCTGTGTTCCGGAACAGAATGAATTTGTATATATGTTAACCGGTGACCAATTACCGGATCAGATTAATAAAGAAGTAAATTATTCCGAAGTAACAGCACCGGTACAGCAAGGTGATATTATTGGAGAAGTTGTTTATTATTATAATGGCGAGAGAATCGGAGCAGTACCTATTCTTGCAGGGAATGATGTAGAAGCAATTACCTATGGATTTTGCCTGAAAGATACCTTATACCGATTATTATTTGTAGAAAAAAAGTAACAGAAATAAATAAAGGATGACAGAGCAAGATGAAGATTTTATTGATTTTATTAGGTGTATTGTGCATATGTTTTATTCTTGTATGTATCATAAGTGCAATTGAAAATCGCAAATTAACAGTGACACAGTATTGTATTTCATCCTATAAGATTCCAAAGAGTTTTCAGGGTTGCCGTATTGTGGTTTTGGCGGATTTGCATAATGCAAGTTTTGGAAAAGAGAATGAGAAACTGTTACAGATGATACGGGAACAGAAGCCGGATTATATTATTCTGGCCGGTGACATGATTGTTGGAAAGCCGGGGCAGTCTACAGCGGTTCCTGTACAGCTGATTCGCAAATTGGCAGAAGAATATCCGGTTTTTTATGGTAAAGGAAATCATGAATTACGTGTGGGATTGTTTCCGGAGACATATGGAGATTTATGGGAAAATTATTTGAAAGAAATAGATGGATATGTAACCTGGTTAATCAATGACAGGGTAAAATTAACCAGAAATGATGATTATATCTGGCTGTATGGCTTGGATATTGGGAATCGGTATTATAAACGTTTTCGCCAGTATCCAATGCAGCCGGATTATTTGCAAAAGGTGCTGGGACCATCTGAAAAAGAGAAATTTCAGATTCTGATTGCCCATAATCCCAATTATTTTCCGGAATATGGGGAGTGGGGAGCGGATCTGACACTGTCCGGGCATCTGCATGGTGGCATGGTTCGTCTGCCATGGTTGGGAGGCGTTGTTTCTCCTATGTTTCACTTCTTTCCTAAATATGATAAAGGACGTTATGAGTGTAAGGACAAGGTTATGCTTTTGAGTGGAGGACTTGGTAATCATACGTTTAAGTTCCGGGTGAATAATCTTCCGGAAATATTAGTGATTACTTTGGAACACACAGAACAAGAGATACAATAGTTGTCTTTTATTTCCTTTTTCATTATAATGGTGCTTAATGATTTGTTTCATAAATATTTTAGAAGGGTTTAGGGGAAATGAGTGATTCAGTAAATAAGGATTTACAGACGGATAATGAGACGGAAAAAACGGAAGTAGAGACAGAAACGGCAGAAAGTACAGAAAAGGCAGTAGAAGCAGAAAAGGCAGTAGAAGCGGAAAAAGCAGTAGAAGCAGAAAAAGCAGTAGAGCCAGAAAAAGCAGTAGAAGCAGAAAAAGCAGTAGAGCCAGAAAAAACTGAAAATGCAGAAAATCAACAGACGGCAGTAGCATTAGAAGCAGAACCTTATGTGGTGAAGGAAATCGTAAAGCCAAAGCATAAGCTTCCGGTTTGGGCGAAAGCGTGTATTATTTCTGTAGCAGTACTGGTA
>CAMEWU010000196.1 GCA_945946715.1 uncultured Clostridium sp.
ATCGCAAGGTATGGAGGCAATTCCAGAAAGATTTTTGCGGATGTGTATTTGGACTACAAAGGATTTTTTCCGTGGGTGCATAATTCAGGTGAGCTTTTAAAAGAGTCGAATTAAGAGAGTTGAAATAAGAAGGGAGAAGAAAATGATGTCAGCTTGGATGAATATAGAGAAATTTGCATTATATACAGTTAGCACATTAATGGTTGCAATGGGTGCCATAACCTTGCTGGGAGGAATCATAAAAGCGCTAAATGTATGACTTTAGCACTAAATAAATACTATATTTAGGTTGACGGTGCAAATGTTTATCCTTATAATAAACTCGAAGAAACTATGAGAAAACATGTGAATGTGCAAAATAGAAAGAAGATGTTTACATGAAAAGATACAATAAATCCATGAAGCACAGAATCATTGCACTGTTTTTGATAGCAGTCCTTTGGGTGGGGATGATTCAGACATCGTCAACTGTGCAGGCTTCCAATGTTGGCAAGCTACTTTATTTTACGGGAGATTTGAATATTAGGACCGGCCCGGGTAAAACCTATAATTTAATAGGCGTCGCAAAACGGGGATCTACAGGAACCATTCTCGGGGAACAGATGACAGATAAAATCTGGTATCAGGTACGTGTAGTGAACGATAAGGGTGTGACCGTAGAAGGCTGGGTCAGCAGTATGTTCTCTATTGTACTGGAGGATTCTTCCGGGATAGCCACATCCGGTGACGCTGTGTCAGGAGCTTTGGTGGCGGACTATATGGCGGCAGGATTCCCGGAAAGCTATGCCACAAGACTAGCTTTGTTGTCCGTGCAACATCCAACCTGGAAGTTTGTTCCTGTGGATACCGGACTTTCCTGGGGGGATGTAATTGCAAATGAAAGCATTGTTGGTCGTAATCTAGTAGAGAATAGCGATGATGATTCTCATAAATCTACACAGGCGGGAGCCTATGACTGGTATACCAATACCTGGGCAATTTATGACGGGAATCGCTGGGTAGCTGCAAGCCCGGATTATATCGCATACCGCATGGACCCAAGAAACTATTTGGATGATGTGTATGTGTTTATGTTTGAGTCCTTAAGCTATGATAAGAATCAGACTTTGGATGGGGTTTCTTCTATTTTAAGTAGCACTTTTATGAGGAATTCTGTTTTGGATACAGATGGCACCACATTAGATTATGCGCAGACCTTTTATGATATTGGAAAGAGTCAGGGGGTAAGTCCATACCATCTGGCATCCAGAGTAGTTCAGGAGCAGGGAGCGGGTACCAGTGATTTGATATCCGGCACAAACGCGAGCTATCCTGGATATTTCAATTACTTCAACATAGGCGCATTTAACAGCTCTGCCGGAACTGCCGTACAAAATGGTCTGGCCAAAGCCAAAGCCATGGGCTGGAATACCAGAAGAAAATCAATTGAAGGTGGCTCGAGTCTGATTTCGGAAAGCTACATAAAAAAGGGCCAGGATACCTTATATTTTCAGAAGTTTAATGTGGTGAATCATAATGCCTTGTACAGTCACCAATATATGACAAACGTCAGTGCAGCAAGGTCGGAGGCAAGAAAGGTTGCTGCCGGGTATGCGGATAAGAATCAGGCGTTTGTATTCCGTATTCCTATATACAAGGATATGCCTGCAGAACCGGTGGCTTTTTCGGATTCGGGAAATCCTAACAACTTCTTGAAAAGCTTGAATGTATCGGGAATTGCTTTGACACCGTCTTTTAACGGTGCCACAACCAGTTACTCGGCAGTGGTGGGAGAATCCGTAAGTTCTGTTAATGTATCCTCTGCAGCTGTTGCAAGCACTTCATCTGTCCGTGGAAATGGCAATTACAATTTATCGCCTGGAGGTAACATCATAAAGGTTACCTGTAAAGCTCAAAACGGCACGGAAAAGACTTATACCATTAACGTATATAGACAAGGGGACGGTGCCGGCACAGATAATTCCGATATTCAATCGGATACCTATAAGGTCTCGGATGTAATAACCGGTATCAATCCGGAGACGTCTGTGGGAGATATGTTAAGCAAGGTAAATGTTGCTGGAAGTGAGTGCAAGGTGTTGAATGCAGATGGCTCTGAAAACACAGGGGCAGTTGCGACCGGAAACAAACTGGCGGTATACAACAATGGCGCCTTGGTGAAAACCGTTGATATTGTCATTTTTGGAGATGTTAACGGGGATGGAAAGATTGCCCTAAAGGATTTATTTGAACTGAACCGACATCTGCTGGGAATCCGTAAATTGGAAGGTGTCTATGAAAAAGCCGGTGATATCAATCAAAAAAAGGATGGAATTTCACTAAGTGATTTATTCTTATTGAATCGTCATATTTTAAATATTTCGTCAATAAGCCAATAGGAGGAAGAAAAAGAATTATGAAACAAAAAATAAAGGCATTGATAATGACTGTTGCGTTGTTAGTATGTGTGCTAATCCCAACAGTAGAAGTGAAAGCCGATGCACTTTCGATTAGCCTGTCGTCAAGTAGTGCTTCTATAGGTGATGAAATCGCAGTAACGGTATCGGTACCATCCGGATGTATGGCAATGGTGAATCTTTCCTATGATACATCGGTTGCCACATTTTCTAGATCCGGTGGCGGAGATGTGGGAGGGGGCGAAGGCGCCAAGAGTTTTACCCTTGGTATGTCAGGCGCTAATAGTGCAACCGTATACTTAAAGGCAAACAGTGAGGGTAATTGCAGTATTACTGCTTCAGCAATACAGGGCTTGGATGCAAATGGAAATGAGGTAGCATTTGATGCGGCGGGAGCTTCTTTTACTGTTGCGAATGCGGTAGCAGATCCGGGACCTTCCAATGAACCAACCACAGGAAACATTGATACTTCATCAGCAGATAATTCCCTTAGCAATCTGACTTTGTCTGCAGGAACGTTATCACCGGCTTTCCAATATAATGTGACAAATTATACCGCAACAGTGGATTACAATGTAACCAATGTTGCTGTTTCTGCTGTCTGCAGTAATGCGTCAGCAACAATTGAGTCTGTTTCCGGAAATGAAAACCTTCAAGTGGGAGAGAATACCATTTCTATTGTGGTAAAAGCCGGAAATGGTGTAAAAGCCACCTACAAGATTGTTGTCACCAGAAAGGAACAATCAGATTCCGATGAAACTGTGGATAATAGTGAGGACAACGTGATTTCTCCATCAGGCACAAAGGGAGAATTTGAGGTAGATGGAAAAGTATGGGTTCCGATTGAAGTGCTTCCAACAGAGGAGCTTCCTTCTGATTTTACGGAGTCAACCATTAACCTTGGCGGAATCGACTATCCATGTCTGAATTATGACAAAGGAAACATTACCCTGTTATACCTGATTGTTAAGGATAGTGAAGAAAGTGTTGGGGGATACTTTGTGTATGATCCTGCCACAGAAACGGTATATCCATATGTTCGTCTGAATTCAGATGAGGGTTATATAATAGTATTGCATCCGGAGACATCCTTAATTCCGGAAGGATACGGTGAAATAGCCTTAGTGGTAGAAGGAAAAGGACAGATTTTGGGATATCAGACTGCCGATACAGACAATCCTGACTTTTACCTGATTTATGGAATGAACAGTCAGGGACAGGTGGGTTGGTACCAGTACGATCAGGTAGAAGGAACCTACCAGAGAGCAGTTCTTACGGAGAGTAATGTTAGCACAGTCTCGGATGAAGAATTAACGAATCTTCAGAAGCTCAATGCCGAC
>CAMEWU010000197.1 GCA_945946715.1 uncultured Clostridium sp.
AATGAGAAATACGTTCCAAGATAGCATCGATTCCCTCGTCAATATGAATACTGTCACAGATATTGTACTTATCCTTACGTGAATTAATCTTATCAATAAATGCCTGTGGAAGCTCTTCTCCATAAATTAACAGCATTCTTCTTGGTGGATATATTTTGGCATATAGCCATTTACACAAAAATACCCACACAAAAATTGCCACGATTTCAATCCCTGTCATTGCAAGCAACCACTGAGGATTCATATAATCGCGACCAATCAAACACAACTGTAAATAAAGCACTACGTTAGAACAAAGCAGAGATAATATCTGGGAATACAGTACATCCATCAACCGCAGATATCCCACTTGATAACCACCGTACAGCTTAGTAAACAGAAACAATATTAATGTATAAATACCAATTACCGCATAATTTCCTCTGCGAAAGAACGGTATCTGGATATAATTCATATAATGGGAATACCATACATATGCAAATAATGCTGTTTCAACAGCTAAAAGCAATCCGCTTTCTGTAAAAGCCAAAAGCTTTTTATACTTATATCTGCGTCCCATAACTATGCCTTTCATTTAAAAGAATTATATTACGCTATAATTCTATCAAATCTTTCTCTTTTCGTCAATGTCAGTGCCTGCCATTATAGATATTATTTCGATACCAACTACTTTATCGCATACACAGAGTAATACTCATTTCCGCCCAAATAATCAACAGATGCTTTTAGATGATCATATGCCTCTTTTGATTCCGACCTGATCACAATATGCGTCACACCATAGTTTTTTGCAATTTCTACAGCGCGCGTTGCATTTATATCTGCATCATCTATTATTTCTGATAATTCCAGTACGTCTTCTTCTGCCACCCAGCCTCGGTATAGATTTCTTCCATATAGCGTATGGATGTCAGCAGAATATAATCGAATGATACACACTACTTCCTCCGGGGCTACTGCATATACATTCTCCAAATCATCTAAGATTTCCCCTATTTCTACCACCTCATCCGGCAGCTTATAAGGATTATGAACTCTGGTATAATTATCCCCTTGACCTACATACTCACCGGCAAGCATCAGTATTACCATAGTAGCGATAAGAACAACCCCTTGTTTCCATCTGCCTTTCACCTGCACTACTAACTTAGTACCACAATATGCCAGTATCATACCTGCCGGATACATCCAAAACATTCGCCAATATGTATCGGTTTCATGAATGGTAAGTGACATCACCAGAATAATAACCGGACAGAAGATAAACACTAATGTACAAAATGGATACCAAAACAGATAACATCTCTGTTCTTTTCCTTGTTCCATTACAAATACATACAACAGTCCGGCTAATGTTAATGCAAAAACTGCGCTTCCGCCAAAGTATGCACTATATGAAGATAATATGGATGTCCATGCTTCCTGTATCATAGCATTCGTCTCCTATCGTAAAACAACATACATCATGTCTGTGAACAGACATGGAATTACACATATAAATGCCCAAAGTAATACTTTTGCATTTCGTAATCGAATTGCATTTATCAATGCCAGAATTGCCAATAGTATTGGTGCAATTAAAGCTCCCATCGAAGTATAGAAACAAGCCACAACCTGTACCAACAATACTAAAACCCACTGGCGAACCAATCTATCTCTTTGCATAACTTCCATAGCCGTATACACAATAAGCGGAATTACCATTCCAGCCAATACCGCTTTCCCCTGCCATAATCGGAACATTGTAAATGTAGCGGATGTATAGACACTCACATATCCAAACAATTGAAAAACAGACAACAGGCTTAAAAATATCCACTTCTGATTACTGTTTTTTGCAAATATTACATCTGCTGTCAAGGAATATATTATGTAGATTAGTAGTAAATGAACGGCTGGCATAATGCTATGAAATACAATAGTTGGATGTATGCCTGCCATTTTTGCAATTGCGGCCACATACATCTCATACCCTGACATAATATAGCGAATCTGACTCATCAAATCTGTTTCGGCACCTGTATAAGGAGAAACCTGATACATTCTATTAGATTGATAAGCGTCTGAAGCAATTCCGAGATAGTAAGCATCATCAAGGTCATAATGTGTATATACAATGACAATAAATAATTGAATCATGAGTAAAACAATAAAAAAGATAACCATTGGATGGATATAATCCCTTATGCTCTTATACTGCTTTTGTAGTATATTTGTCCATTTCCTACGATAATAAACTATTGCAATCACAGCTAACACAATAAGTGTAATCAACCATACGCTAAGAACCAGTGTCAATGGTACTCTTCCAAAAACACATGGTATTACAATCAACTGAAAAAGAGAAACAGTTGTGATATAACCACAAACAAATACTTTTTTCCAATCATATAAATCACTCTTTGCTAACTTTACAATTAACATACCTGTCAGATATGGCAATATGAAAAAAACGAATATTAAACTAATTATCACTCTTACCATAGTCTTCCTCGCAATTATCAATACTGTTCTTATTCCCAAGTAGTTGCAGGTAATATTTCCTCCGGTCCTTCTGATACCTTTTCATTCAACTCATTTTTATCTGTCATATAACCATAGCCGTAGTATACATTAAAGGAAGAACCGGCTACATCCGGATAATTTTCATCTGTTATCCGCATATAGACATGTCGTTCTCTTTCGTCACCGTCATTCCAGTCATAGATAGACGTACCATAATCTGTATAATCCTCATCTATAATCGAAAGAATAGTAGCCTGGAAATCATCTAAAGAGATTGGTGCCGTACTGATTCTCATTTCATCATGAACTTCATTTGCCTGCTTAATGAAGAAAATCGGCTGAACATCTCCACCATACCAGGAACCATGATCTGCAGTTATAATAATGGTTGCATTATCATAGATACCTAATTCTTTCATCTGATTCAGATATTCTTCAACAATCGTCAACAACCCGCTTCCTGTTTCTTCAGCAGTGCTTTCTTCCACCTTTTGTGCAGTTTCACTGGTTGTATATGGTAGATGCGTACCAAATAAATGCTGGATAATCAGTGCATTTTCCATGGAAGTATCTTCTGATAATCCAATAGTAGTTAATGCGCTATAGAATTCTGCATTATCATCAATTGGCATCTGTCCTTCTTTATACGAAACCACATTACTATAGTCCTTATCCAAAACTTCAAAATATGGCTTTAGTACATATGGAACATATCGATAAATCGACATTTTTCCAAGTCGCTTTACTAATAGTATCGTGTCCACTTCTTGCTCTAACGGACGGATATTATCGTATTTTCCATATAGATTTGACACATCACCATATACATACCCAACTTCATTTGAATAAATATTACATGTATATCCATGGTTCCTTAATCGTTCATAGAACGCATTGGCTTTTTCAGAATTCCATGCATCACTAAGCCATTTCTCCGAAGAAGTATCGAATTCGAATTCTTTACCGGTCAGCATGTGTGTCATTGATGGAAATGTGCAGTAGTAATGACAATCTGTATTATTATAATAAGTAAAATCCTTTAAAAAATCATCTGCCTCCGGAAATTCTTGAATTGTATTTTCATATTGTACATTTCCATAGGTATCCAGAACAAATACTATTATATTATTCGATGCAGCTACATGAAACTGTTCATCTCCTGCCATTTGTAAATTGCTAACTTCCTTATCTACCCTGCCGGGAATTAATAACGAAACGACTGCAA
>CAMEWU010000198.1 GCA_945946715.1 uncultured Clostridium sp.
TTACCCTCAAAATATTTTTAACTATTCTATTGACTTTATATAGTTAGTCTCCTTTTAATCAAACGAAATTTTTAATAAAGCTCCGACGATGTATTTCACATGGTCCGTATTTACGAATTGCTTCAATATGTTCAGCAGAACCATATCCCTTGTTTCTTGCAAATCCATATTCCGGATACATTTCATCATAAATACACATCAAGCGATCCCGCTCTACCTTTGCCAGAATGCTGGCAGCTGCAATGGAAATACTTTTTGTGTCTCCTTTTATTATCGGCACTTGTGGCTGTTTTACTAATGGTATTGTAACTGCATCATTTAACAAAATTTGTGGTTCAACCTTCAGCTTGCTGATGGCCTGACGCATCGCCACATAATCAGCTTGTAAAATATTGATGTCATCAATGGTAGTTACATCTGCAATACCAATCGCATAGGCAATGGCTGTTTCTTTGATTTCCTCATACAATTCTTCCCGTTTCTTTTCACTTAATTGTTTTGAGTCATTGAGATACAGCAGATTCACATCCTTTGGGAAAATCACTGCTGCTGCCATAACAGGTCCTGCCAAAGGACCACGTCCTACCTCATCAATACCACATACATAATCGTAATCTTTCCAGTACTGATATTCAAAGGTTTTCATTTTTTCAATTCGTTGTAGTTCTGCCTTCCACTGATCCAGGCGTTTTTGTGCCCTTGCAACCTCTTTAATCACGCCAGACCGTTCATCATTTTGATAGGCTGAAATATATGCCGGCAGCTCTTCATAGGCGGCATGCTGTAATATCGTCTTTATCTCTTGTATACTGCTCATGATTCTTCTCCGTTTTAAAATAACCCTCTCATTCCAATTATATATGCAGCTCTATGGATCAATTTTCCCAATCTTATTTAATGGCCACATCCGGAAGATTGCTTTTCCTTGAATAATATCTCTGGAAACCGGTCCTACTTCTACATAACGGCTATCCTGACTATTATTTCGATTATCTCCCATGACAAAGTATTCATCTGCCCCTAATGTAATGGGTTCTGCCGCTATTCCTCTTCGTCCTTCTTTAATGGTTTCACTTCCATAGTTTTCCTGCAAAGCTTCTGCATTATTATAAATACTGCCATCTGTCTTTTTATACAAGGTTTCCTCTGTTCCAATGTAAATTGTTCCTTCAGGATCAATATAAACCGTTTCCCCAGGCAAACCAATAATCCGTTTAATATAATAAGTGTCACTGTTCTGATATGGAAAAATGACAATATCAAACCGTTTTGGATCCTGAAATCGATAAGTCAACTTATCCATCCATACACTTTCTCCATCATGAAGAGTTCCCTCCATAGAATGACCAATCACCTCTGAACGGTTACCTACAAAGGTCAATACTAAAAAAACCAGCAAGATAATGGTGGCAATATAGAGAATTGTTTTCACTATCTCATGTCTTATATTCAGTTCATCATCATATTCCACCTGATGCTTTTGAAAAATACCCATTAACCCTTTACCTCATTTGGTCGTTCCAGTGTAATCCGTCCCAGTTTTCCGTTACGATAGTTTTCCATTAACATTCCCGCTGCTTTGTCATAATCCGGCTGATTGCCCTTTAACTTACACTGTCGATTCACGGCAATCTGTTCCAAAACAGCAAACTCATCCTTTGTTTCATCTACTTCATACTTTTCCTGTAAAATTCCCGGATAATTCTGAATCATAAAACGGATAAACTCTAAAGATAATTCTCTGACATTCAGAATATCTTCCTTAATTGAACCAATCTCTGCCAGACGGATGCCTACCTGCTGGTCTTCGAACTTCGGCCACAAAATTCCCGGAGTATCCAGCAATTCCACTGACTTATTAATTCGTATCCACTGTTTACCCTTTGTTACACCTGGTTTGTTGCCGGTTTTCGTGCAGGCTTTTCCGGCAAAAGAATTGATAAATGTTGATTTTCCAACATTGGGAATCCCCACAATCATGGCTCGAATGGGACGATTCAAAATTCCCCGTTTACGATCCCGTTCCAGTTTTTCCTTACATGTCTCCTGAATCACACCGGTTATGGATTTCATGCCAGCCCCGGATCGTGCATTGATTTTAACAACTGCGTATCCCTTATCTTTATAATACTGCTCCCATTGATTGGTTGCCTGTTCATCTGCCAGATCAATCTTATTCAGTATTATCAAACGAAACTTATTCTTTGCCAGTTCATCAATATCCGGATTCTTACTGCTGTATGGCACTCTGGCATCTACCAGTTCAATTACAATATCAATTAACTTTATATCCTCTTGCATCATACGCACTGCTTTTGTCATATGACCCGGATACCATTGAATATTCATAGTTTACCTCGCGTTTTCTTCGGCAGCCAACGATATACTACCTTTCCCAAAATTTCATTTTTTAATATATTACCCATATTTGCAAATCTGGAATCTTCACTGTTATTTACATTATCTCCCAGAACAAAATATTCTCCTTTTTCCAGTGTAATTCCTTCCAGAGCCAATCCTTCTGTGGCAATTTTTTCCTCAAAAGGTAAATCAGATAATACCACCCCATCAACAAACACATATCCGTCCTGAATCGTTACGGTTTCTCCGGGAAGTCCAATCACTCGTTTTACATTATAATAACTATTATCCCCTTCTCGTTGTTTAAATGCAATCAAATCATACCGCTGTGGTTCTCCAAAGGTATAACCAATCTTATTTACCAGAACCAAATCTCCATTTTGCAGGGTTGGTTCCATGGATTGCCCCACAATCCGAAGTGTTTGAGCACCAAATGCAACAATGCTATATCCTATAATCATTACAATTAAAATGGATATTCCATAGCTGCCAAGTGTCCGGATTAATTCCCGCTTATTTATTTCCTTTTTTTCACGGGTATGACGGAGCCGTTTTCGATTGGCCCGTAAATATGCCCTTCTTCCATTTCTTCTTCTCATACTACCTGCCTTTATACTATGTTAAAAAGCAGGGAACCTACGCACCCTGCTTTTCACGCTAATAAAGAACGATTATTTTACTAATTCCTTAACCTTAGCACTCTTACCAACTCTATCACGTAAGTAGTTCAATTTTGCTCTACGAACCTTACCATGTCTTACAACTTCAACCTTTGCAACATTTGGAGAATGCAATGGCCAAGTTCTTTCAACACCAGTACCATTCGAAGTCTTTCTTACTGTAAATGTGGCTCTGTTGCTGCCGCCCTGCTTCTTTAATACAGTACCTTCGAAAATCTGAATTCTTTCACGATTTCCTTCCTTAACCTTTGCGTGAACACGTACAGTGTCACCTACACGGAAATCCGGTACTTCAGCTTTGCACTGAGCAGCCTCAATGTTTTTAATAATGTCGTTCATTTGTGTGACCTCCTTATTATTCAGATGTTCTTACGAAGTCTTGTTCGCAGAGGACCATCCATTTCTCACAACTTAAATAATGTATCATAGATTACACAGGATTGCAAGCGTTTTCTTGTATGTTGACAATTATTCCGGAATTCGCTACAGTTACATGCAAGAGTTACTATTATATCCAAAAGAATCTGAGGACATGAACATGTGTAAAATTATTATAATCGGTGGTGGCATTGCGGGTTTAAGTGCAGGTATCTATGCACAAAAATCCGGTTTTAGCACAA
>CAMEWU010000199.1 GCA_945946715.1 uncultured Clostridium sp.
CGCGAATGACACTGTTTTTAGACATTCGCCCAAATGCCACGATGAAACCAAGGGGCATGGAAAAGAGCAGGGTCAGGGCAAAGATACTAATAGTAATTAGAAAGCCCTGTGTTAACTCTGTCAGCATAACCGAAAATGCCATGGTAGGTTCTCCTTTCTATTATCCATTATTCTAAGCAGGTCATATCAGATAAGCCATATTTTTCTGCTAAAGCATCAAAGGTTCCGTCTTCCTTTAATTTCTGTAAGTCTGCATTAATAGTATCCCGTAATTCGGTATTGTCTAAGGCAAAGCCGATACCGTATTTTTCAGAATTTAAGTGCTCATCTAAGATAATGAAAGCATCATCACCACGACTTTCAATCTGATATTTGGCAACACCGATATCCATGGCAATGGCATCAATACTACCGATTTGCAGCTCTGCAAATGCAGTATTGTAATCTGCAAATTCCTGCAATTTGCCAAAGGTATCTGCTAACGCTTTTTGCTGTTCTTCATCCTCTAATACAGATAAAGCAGCAGAAGCAGCCTGTACACCAACACCCTTTTCACGTAAGTCATCGAAGCTGGGAATGCCGGAGTCCTTGGAAACAACGATAACCTGGCTGTTATCTACGTATGGTACGGACCATGCATAATCATCTTCCCGTCCATCAATGGTAAATCCATTCCAGATACAGTCAATGGAACCGGAATTTAATTCATTGTCTTTGTTATCCCATACAATTGGCTGCTTTACTAAAGTCCAGCCTTCTAATTCACAGACTGCTTCCGCAAGCTCCAAATCAAAGCCGGTGTATTCTCCATTATCATCCATGTAACCGTATGGAGGATACTCAGCATCGAAGCCAACTACAAAGGTATTATCATCATTTTTGCTTCCACAGCCGGAAAGCAACATTGCACCAAGGGCTAAAGTAGCCATAAAGCATAAAAGTTTCTTTTTCATCGTTTGTCCTTTCTGAGAATATTTCTCATATAAAATTGAATATTTGGCAGAACCAGGAAATATGTCTGCACACGAAATTTATATTATCATAAGGAAAGGAGAGGTGTCAATTGAATGTATATTTGATTATTGGTTGCAGTTTGTATATAATGAAAATATCTTTACAAATGGAGCGATATAATGATGAATGGAAAGAACATAAGAGTCATAACAATTTTAGCCTTTTTTAATTTTGTTTTTCTGGGAACAGAGTATTTATTTGATAATATGATGACCTATGTAACAGATTCCAAAGGAGTTGTAATTGCACAAAGCTATATTTTAGGAGCCAGTGTATTGGGATTTCTTTTATTTCCTGTTATAAATCGCTTTTTAAAGAAAGAGTTGGTAATGATATTCAATGGTATTGGAGGTATTCTGGGGATTCTTTGTATTTTCATGATTCAAAAGCATGAATCCTATTCCGGTATTTTGATATCCGGTTGTATTGTTTTTATAATCTTGGGAATGGAAGGAAGTGCTGTCCATTATTTGGCAGCCTGTGCCCTTGAAAAAAGCAGGCATCTGGCAAAAATGGTTGGATGTGCGTATGCAGTGGGAATCTTACTTCAATTCATAAATAATAATTTAGTCAATAATGATAAGATAGAAGCGTTTGTTCTTTCTGTAGCACTATTGGTTTTAGTGGCTCTTTGGATGAGTTTAGAATATGAATTAATGTTTGATTTGTTGATGAAAAAGGTGCAGTTTCAAGATGAAGCAGAAAACAAGATAGATACAGGAAAAGAACGAGCCATAATAGGAGCCACGCTGATATTGTCTGTGGCATTAATGACATGTATTTTTGCTTCGCTGGATAACATCGTTACATTGGTACATGCAACAGGAAGTGTAGATATTGGACAGTGGCCAAGATTAATTCTGGCACTCAGTGGTTTGACAGCAGGTGCACTATTTGATATAAAAAAGCATCAATATATGGATATTATCATGTATTGCGTTGTAGTTCTGTCTACCATATGTGCAGTTGTAATTCAGTTTGGCGGACCATTTCTCATAGGTCTCATTGCATTTTACCTATCGGCAGGATTCTTTGTGGTTTATTTTACAACCGGGTTTATGGAGTTATCCTATTATATGTTGCTGCCGGAACTCTGGGCAGGACTGGGACGTGCAATCAACAATCTTGGTGCAGTCCTTACCGGAACCTTATCGGTATCATTATTGACAGCAAATAATGGCATAACATTGATTGTGATTACCTTGATTCTGTTCGTGTTAATCAGCATAACAACATTTGCACATAGTCGATATAGAACAAAACTGATTCAAAAAAGTGAAACTTGTCAAGTGAATTTGCTTGACAAACAATCCTCATCCATATATAATAGCAACGTGTAAAGTAAAAAACCTTTACAGGAGTGTGTTTCATGGAAATGGAGAAAATCGTCAGACAGTCTATTTTATATGACTTTTATGGCGAATTATTAACTGAACACCAGAAACGAATCTATGAAGATATCGTATTTAATGATATGTCTTATACAGAAGTTGGAGATATGGAAGGTATCAGTCGTCAGGGTGTATATGACTTAATCAAGCGTTGTGATAAGATTCTGGAAGAATATGAAGAGAAGCTGAAGTTAGTAGAAAAATTCCAGAATACAAAAGCGATGGTAGCACAGATTCAGGCAATTACCAAAGAAATAAAGGAAACCAATGCTGATGTGGCATTGATGGATAAAATAGAGGCAATGGAACAGTTGTCCAATGCAATTTTGGAAGAGTATTAGAAGAAAGTATGAAAGATTGGAAATAATATATGGCATTTGATAGTTTATCTGAAAAATTGCAGAATGTGTTTAAGAAGCTGCGAAGCAAGGGAGCCTTAACGGAAAAGGATGTTCAGGAGGCTATGAAGGAAGTAAAACGTGCACTGTTAGAGGCTGACGTTAACTTTAAGGTGGTAAAGCAGTTTGTTAATACCGTTAGTGAACGGGCTGTAGGGCAGGATGTGTTAAATGGATTAAATCCCGGTCAGATGGTAATTAAGATTGTAAAGGAAGAAATGGTAAATCTGATGGGATCCGAAACCACAGAAATCAAAATGCTTCCTTCCAATGAGATTACAGTGGTTATGATGTGTGGTCTGCAGGGTGCCGGTAAAACTACTACTGCTGCAAAGCTGGCAGGACAGTTTAAGAACAAAGGTAAAAAGCCGTTGCTGGTAGCCTTGGATGTCTACCGCCCGGCAGCAATCAAGCAGTTGGAAATCAACGGTGAAAAGGTTGGCGTTCCTGTATTTACCATGGGCGATAACCATAAGCCGGTGAATATAGCAAAAGCAGCATTGGAACATGCTGCAAAGAATCATTTGAATCTGGTATTCTTAGATACAGCCGGACGACTTCATGTAGATGAAGCCATGATGGAAGAATTAGAGGAAATTAAAAGCCAGATAAATGTTACTTATACACTGTTGACCGTAGATGCAATGACCGGTCAGGATGCAGTAAATGTAGCAACCAGTTTTAATGAAAAAATCGGTATCGATGGTGTTGTTTTAACAAAGTTAGATGGCGATGCCAGAGGCGGTGCAGCACTTTCCATTCGTGCAGTAACGGGAAAACCGATTTTATATGTAGGTATGGGTGAAAAGCTTTCCGATTTGGAACAGTTTTATCC
>CAMEWU010000200.1 GCA_945946715.1 uncultured Clostridium sp.
ATTTTCAATTAAGCCATGCCCACCTCGCTTCGCTCGGTGGAGGGCTTGCGCCCTATATAATCACAAAAAGCCAGATGAAAGAAAGCAAGCTTTCTCATCTGGCTTTTTCCGATTATGCATGGCTTAATTAAGTTTCAAACTGTGAATTGTATAGGCTGGCGTAGAAGCCGTTCTTTGATAATAATTTTTCATGGTTACCCTGTTCGATTATATCACCATCTTTCATAACCAGTATCATATCTGCATCCCGTATAGTACTTAACCGATGGGCAATGATAAAACTGGTTCGTCCTTTCATCAGATTATCCATAGCTTTCTGGATTCGAATTTCGGTTCTGGTATCTACAGAAGAAGTAGCTTCATCCAGAATCAGTATTGGATTATCTGCCAAAATGGCTCTTGCTATGGTCAGCAACTGCTTCTGTCCTTGAGAAACATTACTGGCTTCTTCATTCAACTCCATCTGATAACCACCAGGCAAAGTTTGAATGAAATGATGAGCATGAGCGGCTTTTGCTGCCTCAATGACTTCTTCATCTGTAGCTCCCGGTCTGCCATAACGGATATTCTCCATAATTGTTCCTTTGAATAACCAGGTATCCTGCAATACCATTCCGAATCCATTTCGCAATTCATGACGATTAAACTCTTTCAGATTATGACCATCCACTAGGATTGCACCGGAATTTACATCATAAAATCGCATTAATAGCTTTACCATGGTAGTTTTTCCGGCACCGGTTGGTCCTACAATGGCTATTTTTTGTCCCGGTTTTACATCTGCACTAAAATCATGAATTATCAAATGATCCGGCTGATAACCAAAGGCTACATGATCAAAGGTAACATAACCTTTGATCTGCTGGCCGGGCATTGGAGAGTTCTTTAACTCAACCTCTTCTTCCTCATCTAAGAATTCAAATACCCGCTCTGCTGCTGCTGCCATAGACTGCAACATATTCATAACCTGTGCAATCTGCTGAATTGGTTGTGTGAAATTCTTTACATACTGAATAAATGCCTGAATATCACCAACGGTAATGACACCTTGAATGGTAAGTAATGCACCTACAAAAGCAACTGCCACATATCCCAGATTTCCCACAAACATCATAATCGGTTGCATCATACCGGATAAGAACTGTGATTTCCAAGCAGAATCATATAGTTTTTGATTAGTCTTTTTAAATTCTTCTATGGAAGACTGCTGTTTATTAAATGCCTGTACTACTAGATGCCCGCTATATACTTCCTCAACCTGTCCATTTAGTGCACCCAGATATTTCTGCTGGTTTTTAAAATACTTCTGAGATTTTTTTACTACTAATGATATTAACAGCATGCTAATTGGCAGAATTATCAACGCTATTAAGGTCATAAGCGGACTGATACTAAGCATCATTACCAGTACACCAATCATAGTTGACACAGATGTAATTAACTGGGTAATACTTTGATTTAATCCCTGTCCCAAAGTATCTACATCATTGGTAATTCTAGATAACACTTCTCCCACTGTACGGCTTTCAAAATATTTCATTGGCATACGGTTAATCTTTTCCGAAATTTCTTTCCGCATCCGGTAACACACCTTTTGCGTAATTCCGGTCATTATCCAGCCTTGAACAAAATTAAATAAAGCACTACATGCATATAAGCCTAATACAGTCAAGAGAATCATACTGATTTTCTCAAAATCAATACCACCGGTTCCATTGATTTTTGCCATTAAACCTTCTGCCAATGCAGTGGTTGCTTTTCCTAAAATCTTTGGGCCCAGTATATTGAACACCGTGCTTCCGATTGCAAATACGATTACAACACATACACCGATTCTGTATTTTCCAATATAAGCAATAATTTTTTGAATTGTCCCTTTAAAATCCTTTGCTTTTTCTCCATTTCCCATAGGCCCATGTCCCATGCGTTTTCTTGGTGGTCTTGCATTCTCGTTACTCATGTGACTTAAGCCCCCTTTCCTTTTGCAGTTCTGCTTCTGACAACTGGGATTTAGCAATCTGTTGGTAAACTTCACAACTCTCCATCAGACTTTCGTGAGTTCCTTTACCAACAATTCTTCCTTCGTCCAGTACTAATATCTGATCTGCATGTAATATAGTACTGATTCGCTGGGCTACAATCAAAACAGTACTATCTTTCACACGTTTTTCTAATGCTTTCCGAAGTGCAACGTCTGTCTTGAAATCCAATGCCGAAAAGCTGTCATCAAATATATAGATTCTTGGTTGTTTCACTATGGCTCTGGCAATAGACAGTCGTTGTTTCTGACCACCGGATACATTCGTGCCACCCTGAGCAATGCTACTTTCAAATCCTGCCGTCTTTTCCTCAATAAAATCGATAGCTTGTGCAATATCTGCTGATTCTCTTAATTCCTCCTCAGTGGCATCTTCTTTTCCAAACCTTAAGTTCGATGCTATCGTTCCTGAAAACAAAACTCCCTTTTGTGGAACCAGACCAATTTGTTCCCGCAACGATTCCTGCGTTAAAGAACGTACATCTTTTCCATCAATGGTAATGGAACCTTCTGTTACATCATAAAATCTGGGAATCAATTGAATTAAGGTAGATTTACCACAACCGGTACTCCCGATAATTGCAGTTGTTTCACCAGGTCTTGCCGTGAAATCAATATCTTCTAATACATCCGCTTCTGCTCCCGGATATCGGAAATTCACATGATGAAACTCTATTACACCTCTACAGGTATCTAATACTTCTGCTTCCGATTGATCTTTTACTAATACTTCCGTATTCAATACCTCTTCAATACGGTCAACTGCAACGCCGGCTCTTGGAAGCATTATTGAAATCATACAAATCATCAAAAATGACATAACAATCAACATAGTATAAGTAATAAATGCAGTCATAACACCCACCTGTAAATGACCGGCATCTATCTGATTTGACGCTACCCAGACAATTAATACTGAGATTGCATTCATAATCAACATCATTGTTGGCATCATAAATGTCATTACCCGATTGGTAAATAACATGGTTTTTGTTAAATCTTTATTGGCACCATCAAATCGTTCTTCTTCTGTCTTTTCTCTCACAAACGCACGAATGACTGGTATACCGGTCAATATCTCTCTGGAAACCAGATTCAGGTTATCAATTTTCTTTTGCATCTGTTGAAACTTTGGCATAGCAATTTTCATTAAAATCAGTACTAACACCAAAATTAGTGCAACTGCCAAGACAATAATCCATTCCATTCCCGATTCTGTATTCAATACATGAAGAACCCCTCCGATTCCTATAATTGGTGCATAAATAAACATACGAAGCGACATCGTAGATACCATCTGTACCTGTTGAATGTCATTGGTACTTCTTGTAATTAAAGAAGCCGTTGAAAATTGCTCCATTTCACGATTGGTAAAAGCAACAACTTTGCGAAATATCCGGTTTCTCAAATCCATACCGATTTTAGCACCAATCCGGGAAGCCAGATAACTAACCAGAATTGCTGTGATTACCATAATGACCGTAATTCCTAACATTTGACCGCCAACCGTTAATAAGTAACGCTTTTGCAATTGATGAATATCACCGCCGGAAGCCTGATACTCTTCAATTGCATATGTTACTGCCATAGAGT
>CAMEWU010000201.1 GCA_945946715.1 uncultured Clostridium sp.
TGGATGCTTTAAATTCATCTTTGCGCTTTTCCACATTGCCATTTTTTACGATTTCGATATTTCTGCTCTTTACAACAATTTCTGCATTGCCATATACATAATCTTCGGGAGTCAGAATATAATCATAAACAACGGTTTTTCCAAACTCCAGACTGATGTTTTCTGCAGCTACATGCATATCACGCTCCACAAATCCCTCAGTCTGTAAATCATATGTAACAGAGAATACATCTGAAGTATAACTGGTCTTTTCAATTTCCAGCCTTACCTTCACATTTTTTCCCTTGACTGCATAAGCAGGTACAATCTGAACCACCCGGATATCCTGATCCATATAAATTACACTTTTTGTAAAGAAAGCATCTTCTTTTTTATCTGTATAAATACAATCTGCTTCATCCATTAAATACAATTTATAATTTTCATGGATACTGTTGAATTTTTTATTCTCATCTTCTGAGCTGTCATCTGCAAGCGTAGAATATACCGGATCAACGCCTTCTTCCTGATAAGAAATACCAAGATAAGCACAATTACTTTTTAAAGAATCAAAACCATCAATTGTAGAAATTTTAACGACCTGTGTTGCAGGTACTACAATTTCTCTTCCCGAACCATCCAAAGCAAAACCGGATTGTAAAATAATGGATAAATCATCAACTGAAACAACGTCCAGACCGTAAACAATACCGCTTCCGTGCAGAACTTTATTAATCAGTCTTCTCTTGTCGTTTAGATATCCCTGTTCTTGTTGGAAATCTTTTGATGTTAACAGCTTTCCGTAATAATAATTATTTCTTTCAAATGAATAATACTTCCGATTTAGCATAATGTTTCTCCCTTTCCTTCATCACATCAATTTTGTTTTTCTTTTCTGTCAATTCTCATCAGCTTTTTGCTTTTTCTTTTTCCGATTGTTTCGGATAAATAATCCTCCGCCAGCTAAAATCAGAACAAAGGCTGAAACAATCGCAATATTTCGAAGCACAGTCAGATTTGATTCTTTGCTTTGATCAATCGGAGCAATAATTGCATATACTCCTGTTTTCTGGATATTGGCATATGCAACACCGTTTGATCTTCTTGTTTCATAAATCTGAATCGTCCCGTCATCCTGAAGCTGAACCACCTTAATGATTGCATTTTCATATTCCGAAGGAATTGCCAGACCAAGTTCAACTTCCCCTTCCGGTTCAATTTCCATGCCATCAACTACAAGTGATACATCATAACTTTGGACAATGTTATATGATTCATCAACCAGCTGTTTGACCAGATTAACCGAGGTCTGAGAACTTTGCACAATGGAAAGAACCAGTTGTGCATTATCTGCAACCACGCCACTGTCAGCCGATAAAACTGCTCCATAATTGATATTTCTGATCACAAAATCGGAGTGCGACGGTCCCGAATCAGCACCGGCAAATGTACGACGGCTTACCAGTCGCCCGGAAGTGTCCTGAACATAATTTGTAGTCTTTTCTTCTTCCACAACTAATTCCACCGGTTCCCGGACTGTAAATCTTGCAGTCACGATATCGGACGCCTGCATATTTTCTTTTGTCGCAATCAGTTTAATTGTCATTGCTTTATTAACAACAATTGGACCTGTATATATTGTAAGATTATTTTTGTCTTTTAAATCCGGATCGGTTCCGTTTGTTGTATAGTACATGGTTACATTTTTAGTCTTACAACTGAAGATTACTTCCGAACCGATTTCCAATTCTCCGTTTTCTTCAGAAACAGTCGGCGTCTCTACCTTATCCGCAAATGTGTAGCTAAAAGATGCCGTCTCACTGGTATCCTTTTCTTCGGACATGGCAACTGCGCGAATAGTAACATCTTTTGTCACTTCAATTGGCGATGTATATAGAACACTCGATTCCGTGGGATCTGATCCATCAGTTGTATAAAAAATCTTTCCATCCTCTGCGGTTAAAACAACCTGACTTTTCGTTGTAAATACGGCACCGTCCGGGACACTACTCTGTGGCGCTTTCAGTTTTTCCATGATGGTATAACTAAATGTTCCCGTCGCCGTTGTACGAGTAGAACCACTTGCGACCGCAATGGCTTTTAATACTACTTTTTCTCCCGGCTCTCCGGAAATGGTTACCTTACTTCCCTGACTACTGGCAACCGTAGGGTTGGAACCATCCGTTGTATAATAAATCGTTGCATCCGTAACATCGGTATTTAACGTAACCACATCACCGTTTTTTACAGTGCTTCCATCTTCAATATCCGCATAAATACCGCCGGAATAATTACTAATCGTATAAACAAACATGGCCAGCGGACTGTCACTGTAATCTTCCTTGGACGCATATGCTTTTACCGTAATCATTGTACCGATATCACCATTTAACGGAACGATGTTACCAATCGCAACCATACTGTTTTCTGGATCCAATGGACTTGATCCATCCGTTGTATAATGAATCGTCGTTCCTTCAGCCGCTGACAACGTAAGTGTCGTTCCGGGCGGAACAACCGAACCACTGGCAATCGAAGCAGTCGGTGCAGCTAACGTTGACATCAGACCATAACGGAAAGTGGCTATCGAACTATACATATCCTGATAATATGCCACGGCTTTAATAATCGTATTGGATTTTATAACAATCGGATTCTCATCCGAATACAGCATATCGGAAGTCGTGGGGTCCTTTGGTTCCTCACCATTTGTACTGATTGTATAATAAATACTCGCACCTTCCGTAGAACACTTCAAATTCACCACTGTATTGTTTGCAACATTTCCTTCTACCGGATTTGCATAAGGCGCATTAATAGCACTCGGATAGGTATAGGAAAAGTTCGCTATCGGTCCATAAGACCATTTACCGTTTGTTGCAAAAGCACGGATGGTAAACATATTTCCGGTTGGTGCAGGAACCATAATTCCGGATGCAGAAGAATACTGCAAAGTTGTTCCCTGTGGTTCTCCATCCGTATTGACGGAAGGCTCAGAACCGTCCGTCGTATAATAAATCGTATATTTCGTCTGGTCTTCGGCACAGGTTATTTCACCTGTATTCGCATCAATAGTATATTGTCCAACATAGAGTTTTATGACATCACCCTTTTTGACTTCCGCCATAGCAGAATCCGTAGATGTCGGATATGCCGAAATAGCAGGCAGAGTCTCTTCGGTATTTACCTTAAATAAATAAGTCTGGGAACGCTCTACTCGTACTACATTCTGATTTTCATCAACTGCCACACCGGTAACACGCATCGTAAAGCTTTCACCAAAATTAGCAATGTCCGGAGTTACCGTAATGGAATTTCCCGCTAAGGATAAAAGTTTTGTCGCATCATTTGCAGCTTCCATAACTTTTGTGGAAGAATTAAACCGATATTGTGGAATACTGCCGTCAAGGGTGTAAAAATATCTCACATCTTGTACTAATGTACTACTTGCAGGAACCACCCGGAAGCTGGCTGCCATATCCACGGTCTGCTCCACATTTTCTTTAACAGCCGCATCTGCATAGGAAACACTTACTTTTCCGACATATTGTCGGGGCAGATATCCAAAGGACAGTGTATCAATACTACGTGCCACATAATCTGTATCAGCATAAAGCACAGGCAT
>CAMEWU010000202.1 GCA_945946715.1 uncultured Clostridium sp.
CGTTTTCCTATTTAATCATATTTATTCAATCATATTGAGCCTGTGTACTTGTGACTACATCCATCACAAAAAGGTCTATACTGTCATGAATTCATGATAGCACAGACCTTTACAATTATATAGCAAATCCCAAAAATTTAAGAGGAAATTTAGAATCCGGACATTCCTTTTTTATATCCATTCGTAGTTTCCACCTGTAATTGCTAAACTCAAAAGGGCATCCATTTTCTCCACATCTTCCCCTTCAACAATCTGCAGTAATACAGCATCCTTTCGTTCCTCCGGCAGCACTTCATCCGGTCCGATTTCCGGGTCGAATTCCTCTGCACAGGAAGGACAGTTGATTGCTTCTTCCGTTTCCAAAGTTAAAAAGCGATATCCACATTCTTTACATTCATAAAAACCACAACGGGTGGTTCCATCCGGTACATAATACATATTCTTAACCTCCATGTTCTTCTATTCCATTGATTATCATCAATTATAATTAACTATCTCATATACTCTCTCAAGCCTTCCTGAGCAACCCCTGCTGCTTCATCTCCTGATACAGACGGGCAATGGGCAGCCCAACTACATTGTTATAGTCTCCCTGAATTCCTTGAATATACACCCCAAAATGGGTTTGAATTCCGTAACTGCCTGCTTTATCCATGCAATCACCACTGGCGATATATGCATGTATCTCTGTATCAGTCATAGGATATATGGTAACCTCTGTTTTCTCATAAAAGGTATGACTGTTCATGCCATCTGACTCATTCCATACCATGGTCACCCCTGTATATACCTGATGGGTGTTGCCTTGCAGCATATGAAGCATTTCGTAAGCCTCTTTCTCCGAATGAGGCTTTCCTAAAATACGCTTGCCATATGCTACCACAGTGTCGGCTCCAATGACAAGAATTGCCTGACTTCTACTTAACTGGTTCTTATAAATGTCCTCTGCCTTCTGCTGGGATAGTTCCATCACTACTTCCCAAGGGTTTACCTTTGTTATGACTTCTCCTATCCCGGACGGTCTTACTTCATATGTAAAACCTGCCTGTGTCAACAGCTCCCGTCTTCTTGGAGACTGAGACGCAAGTATGATTGTTCGATTTATGTTCATTTGGTTACTGTTCATCTTCTTTCACTTCATTCTTCTGAATCTTGATTTGCCATTGCTTCTTCCGGCTTCTTATGTAACAATGCGGGAATCATCGTACTTCCAATTACCAGCACTTCCAGTCCATTTCTTATCATTCCCAGAAAGCGAATCAGACCATCAAAATTCTCCATTCCACCCAGAACTCGGTAGACAGACACATTATCCTGCGATAACATCTGTGTAAAAATCGTCAACTGTTGCTGAAGCAGCCAATTCTCGCTGGCAATCACACCTACACCTAACAGAATCCCTACACATGCAATTACATTCCAAATTCGAAAATCCTGTTTCCGGATTTCCATAACACTATATATATTATTTGTAACGATCTGATAAATAAAGCAGCAAGCCCACATATGAATAACCGAAATCAATATCCATCTTATTATGTCAAAAACCGTAAAAAGACTGTTACTCCCTGCAAACTTCAGTACTATCTGTGTCAAAGCATCAAAAAGCACCGGTATTCCAATTGCCAAGATAAGCTTGCCATATGATGGTTTTGTACCTTTTGTCCGGCTGACTAAAACTGCTGTAAAAATTCCAAAAAGCAATAATACTGCAACTACTTCCTTAACCATTATCTCTCCCCATGTTATTTGTTATCAATGATACTAATTTACCATGTGCAAATGTTTATTTCAAGGGTACTGCAAGCCCATAGTTTTTGTATTGATTGAAATAATTTTTTAAATAAGGTATAATTCTAATGAATATTTTTGCGAGAACTCGCGACAATATCTAATAGAAAGAAGGTATAAATATGGAAATCAAGAGGGATATTTATTTAAATAAACTTATCAGCAAAAAGCATAATGGACTCATCAAAGTAATAACCGGTATACGTCGTTGCGGAAAATCCTATTTATTGTTTAACTTATTTAAAAAGCATCTGCTGGAATCAACTGACAAAAAACATATTATCGAGATTGCTTTTGATTCTTTCGAAAACAAACAATATCAAGATCCGAATGTTCTATTTCCTTTTCTCAAAAATCAAATCACAGATGATGGTATGTACTATGTGCTTTTGGACGAAATTCAACTCCTTGGGGAATTTGAATCTGTCCTCAACAGTCTTATCCGGATAAATAACGTTGATGTATATGTAACAGGGAGCAATGCACGCTTTTTGTCAAAAGATGTAATTACAGAATTCCGCGGACGAGGCGATGAAGTTCATATGTATCCCCTTAACTTTGCTGAATATATGTCTGTCTATTCAGGAACAAAGCAGGATGGCTGGAAGGAATATATACTCTATGGTGGGCTGCCACTGGTTCTGAGTTTTCAAACCCCAGAGGAGAAAATTGCTTTTTTAAAATCACTTTTTGAAGAAACATATATTTCAGATATTGTAGGCAGACACAAGGTTCGTAACCGAGCAGAACTGGAGGAACTTTTGAATATACTTTCATCATCCATTGGTTCTCTTACCAACCCGACTAAACTGTCAGATACCTTCAAGAGCATGAAACAAAAGACAATCAGTAAAACTACAATTCAGAACTATATTGACTATTTGTGTGATTCATTTCTAATTGATAGTGCTATACGATATGATATTAAAGGCAAAAGATATATTAATACACCGGTCAAATATTACTTTTCTGATATGGGCCTACGAAATGCTCGTCTTAACTTCCGCCAACTGGAAGAAACCCATACCATGGAGAACATTATATTTAACGAATTGAAAATCCGTGGTTTTAATGTTGATGTAGGCGTTATAACACTAAATGCAACCAACGAAAAAGGGAACGGTGTTCGCAGACAATTGGAAATTGATTTTGTTTGCAACAAAGGTTCTAAACGTTATTACATTCAATCTGCCTTTGCTATGCCGGAACAGGCAAAAATAAAACAGGAACAACGCTCACTGATGTTAACTGGTGACTTTTTCAAAAAAATTATTATCACAAAGGATGCCCCAACTCCGTATTATAACGAGGATGGTATCCTTATAATGAGCATTTACGACTTTTTGTTGGATGAAAACAGTTTAGAAAATTGAGAAAAAATTGCATTCTTCTTGCAATAGCGATACAATAGAATCAGTATGACAGTCTATGACTGCAAGTATTAAAAATAAGGAGATTACATATGTTATCACAGCACTATATTGATATGACTTCGCAAAAGTCAGCGATTCGTGAACTTTTTGATTATGGCTCCAAGCGGGCACAGGAAATCGGTTATGAAAATGTCTTTGATTACAGCTTAGGTAATCCAAGTGTACCAACTCCACAGGCATTTACCGATGCTTTATTAGATTTAATTCAGAACACCGACCCGGTAAAGCTTCATGGCTACAGTCCAAGTCTGGGTATTCCTTCTGTCCGTCAGGCAGTTGCAGATTCCCTGAACCGTCGGTTTGATATGAATTTTAAAATGGAGGATATCTTCATGGCAGTGGGTGCTGCCGGTGCGATTGCACAGGCAGTTCG
>CAMEWU010000203.1 GCA_945946715.1 uncultured Clostridium sp.
TTCCATTTTCATGGAATAAATATATGTAATCATGCCACTTTGCTTATATTTCGACAGGCTATCGTATACAATCTGATAATATGCATCCTCTACTGTCTCGATTGCAGCAAATTGTGTGCCATTAATTTCATTTGCAGCAACAACTGCCAAACCCATTGCCGACTCTTTGCTCTGCTCAATCATCATATGACTGGCTCGGTTATAGGTTATCACTCCAATAATTCCAAGGCAAATGATGCACATACCGGAAATCAATACCATCAGCTTTGCCCGAATACTCATCTTTCGTGTTTTCACAATAATCCCCCTTATTCACCAAAATACATTTTTCCTAAATGTATTTTACACGAATTTTCTTATTTAAGCAATCAGATAAAGTAACGACTCTTTTGAACGCTTCCCTCACGAAGCAATATCCTTTCGAGCATATTTGAAATATCCTACAACAATTCCAGCCAGTGCAAATGCCATTCCAATCCCTACAAGTCCAAAGTCGATTTCCGATTCAGAGATAATATTACTTGCTTCCACATAGGCATACGGTGTTATATATTTCAGTGCTTCTGCCTGTTCACTGATATTGCAGATAATGTTCATGAAATACAATGCAAGGGCAAGCCCCAGCCCAATGCCAATACTGCCACGCTTGATAAATGCGGATATGCCAAAGCAGATGCAGCCAATTTCCAACTGCATAAGCAGATAGGCAAGGTGTAACAACCAGAATTCCTCCATAGCCAGTTCTTCCCCAATGGCAGCCGTGGTAATCAGACTTACTCCTGCCACAATCACATTCATGCCAATAATTTGTGTCAACACAGACAACATCTTCTGCGTAAGCACGGAGCATCGACTGACCGGATGGGTTAGCAGGAACTCTGCGGTACGTTCTTTTTCTTCATTTGCAAGAACGGCTATCCCTGCCAGGGCAGCAAAAAATCCACCACCAATTCCTATTATGTTTCCACACTCAATTCCATAAAAGCCCATGAGCTCACCAAAGCTCAATTTGTCCATACCAAATGCTGCAGTAAAGCCACCCATGTTTGCAAATACATCTGTCACGCTATCCATCTCATTTTTCATTTCCGGAAACATCATGATGCAGATTAACATCATGAAGGCAATGGAACAGGTCCAGATGCACCATGACTTACCGGCTTGTTTCAATTCTTTTATGTAAATAGTCATTTTGCTTCACCGCCTCTCTCATAGTAATGCATGAAAATTTCCTCCAAATCAGGTTCTACAATAGTCATATCGTGAATTGGCAATTGTTGAACCGTATTCAGCAATTTTTTAATATCACCACTGTAAAGGAAGCTTACATCATCTGTTCCTGCTTCCACTGATTTTGCACCCAGTTCTTCCGGCACTGCATTTACTCCGTGAAGGGTTACTCGTTTTGCATTTGTCTTGGAAAGATTTTCTACACTGTCCAGTGCAACCAATCTTCCCTCTTTGATAATTGCCGCCCGGGAACAATTCTTCTGTATCTCGGACAGGACATGGGAAGAAAGGAAAATGGTACTCCCTTCTCCATGACGCTCCCTTAGTATATCAAAAAACGCTTTCTGCATGAGAGGGTCAAGTCCACTGGTTGGCTCATCAAGGATGCAAAGTCTTGGTTTGTGCTGTAACGCACAGACAATGGATACTTTCTTTCGATTTCCAAGAGAAAGCTCCTCTACCCGTTTTTCTGTATCCAGTGCAAGTCTCTCGCATAACTTCTTGGCTTCATCAGAGCAATCCACCTTCCGCATCTTTGCCGAAAGTGCAATCACCTGACCCACCTTCATTCCGTTGTAAAAAGTTGCTTCGGAAGGCATGTAGCCCACGTCAGCCAGAATCTCTGTTTTCTGACGAACAATATCCTTTCCAAAAATACTTGCTTCTCCTGCGGTTGGATATATCAGCCCAAGCAAGGTTCGGATTGTAGTGGATTTGCCTGCACCGTTGGGTCCGATAAAGCCGAAGAATTCTCCTTCATTTACCGTCAGGTTCAAATCTATAATTCCTCTTGCCTTTCCATAGCTTTTCGTGAGATTCCTGGTTTCAATTACTGCCATTTTTATCACCCCTTCTTCTCCTCTAGAAATTCCGGTTTGTAAACCTGTCTTCGCAGCAGTTCAATATGGTCTAAGAATTCCTCATTCAACTTAGGCAGGTCTGCCAGTTGCTCCGGTGTTCTTGTTCGCATAAAACCCTCTGACATCCAAAGTATGATATTCAGTACTTTTTCCGGCGACACATCTTCCTTCAGTTTGCTTGTATCCGCACGTTCCAGGAAACGCTGACTGCTATCCGTCACAATCATTCCAAAGCTTTTATCCAGTTCATTCTTTACAACCGGACTTTCCTCATAATATGCCTGCACAAGAAACAGCATAATATCAGGGTGCTTGGAAAGAACAGCAAGCTTACTCATCTGGGCATTCACCACAATACGAAAATAATCTGTTTCCGAAAAATCATGTTGCTTACGCATTTCCCGTACCAAATAATCTGTCGCATATTGATACAGAAACAGATATAGTCCTTTCTTGTTTTCAAAATAGTGAAAAAGCAAGCCCTTTGAAATTCCCGCAAGCGAGACAATTTCATCGGTGGAAGCCTTCTTGTAATCATACTTTGCAAAGACATGTAACGCCGCATTGATAATGGCGTCCTGCTTTTCCTGTGGTAAATCATAGAACTTTTTATTCATACGAACCTCCTGTTGACCAATTCAGTCAATCATATTGTAGTACTATTGACTGGATTAGTCAATACAAGAGGTAATAGTTCGTTAATTTACAGCTTGCTTTCTGCAAGATCATAATGCTCCCTTATATATTTTAAACAGGCTTCTTCATCCTTTTCTACGATACTATTGCAGATTTTTCTATGAATCATTAGAAATTTCATTGTTGTTTCTTCGTCAGATTCTTCGATTACCTTTGACATTGATTCATGATAAACCTCAGCTATTGCCTCCATCACAATAACAAACAGTGGATTTTTTGTAGCTCGAATTAATGTAATATGAAATTCTTGGTCTAACATTACGAGTTCTTTTCCAGATGCAGATATCATCTCGTCAAGTATTTTTTCCAAATTCTCTTTTTCCGCATCAGCAAACCCATTTTTAAAAATAAGTTCAACGACAGACCTTGCCATCTCTCTACGAAACTCTAGAATATCCTTCATTGATATGCTTCCTAATGCAAGCATTACCGACACAATATGCCAAATAGTGCGTCCGGAATCCTTTGCTATATAATTTCCAGATCCATGTACGCTTTCTATCAATCCCATGCCTCGCAAAATGCTAATTGCTTCTCTAGTGGAATTTCTTCCAATGCCAAGTTCCTCTGCAATATCCCGTTCAGAAGGAATCTTACTCCCAACGATGAGTTTACCGTCCTTTATCATCTGAAAAATATAGTCAATTGCCTTTTGATATTCCATGGTTGTACTATTTTTTCTCATGTTAATCTCGTATAATCCAATTATCCATTTAGGGTGATTGGATTTACTTTTCCTTTCCTAA
>CAMEWU010000204.1 GCA_945946715.1 uncultured Clostridium sp.
CATAGTTATACAATTCCTGGTATTTTTCTGCGGACTTTTGCCATGAATAATCTACCTTCATAGCTCGTTCCATAATGCCATACCAACTTTCTTTATCATTATAGTAAACTTCTTTTGCATAGTTAATTGTATTTAACATTTCATGTGCATTGTAATTTCTGAAACTAAATCCGGTACCTGTTTTTTCATACTCATTGTATGGTTCTACTGTATCCTTTAATCCACCTGTTTCCCGTACTACCGGAATCGTACCATAACGAAGTGCCATTAACTGTGTCAGACCACAAGGTTCAAACCGAGATGGCACCAGCATAACATCACAACCTGCATACATTTTATGGGACCGTTCATCCGAATAATATATATTTGCAGATACTTTATATGGATGAATTCCCTGATAATAACGGAACATGTCTTCATATCGCTGTTCACCGGTACCTAAAACAATAAACTGTACCCCATCCTGACAGATGTCATTCATAACCCGGTCAACCAAATCCAGTCCTTTCTGGTCCGTTAGTCGTGAAATGATACCAATTACGAATTGCTTTTCATCTACCGGAAGTCCAAACTCTTCCTGCATCCGTCTCTTATTCTCTGCTTTTGCTTTCTTATAATTCTGAACAGAATAATTTTTATAAATCATCTGATCTTTTTCCGGATTATAAATGTCATAATCGATACCATTTACGATGCCCCATAAATCATGATGTCTGGCGGAAAGCAAACCTTCCAAACCTTCTCCATATTCCCGGGTCTGAATCTCTCCGGCATAGGTATTACTAACTGTTGTAATCTTATCTGCATACACCAGTCCCCCTTTAAGCATACTGGCATCCTTCTTAAATTCCAGCTTGTCCGGTGTAAATACATAAGACGGAAGACCCGAATATGCCTGCACCGTTTTAATATCCCAATTCCCCTGAAATTTCAGATTATGAATTGTCATAATAGACTTAATTCCTTGGAAAAATGGATTACCTGCAAATAATGTCTTTAAATAAACCGGTACTAAACCTGACTGCCAATCATGGCAATGAATAATATCCGGACGGAATCCGATTACCGGCAATATTGACAATGCTGCTTTTGAAAAGAATGTGAACTTTTCAATATCCCACTTTATATCTCCATATGGGGAAAAACCATTAAAATAATACTCGTTATCGATAAAATATACCGGAATACCTTCATATTCCATGTACATAACACCTACATACTGCTGTCTCCAGCCAATCTCCAACTGAAAATGTGTCAGATATCTCATTTTTTCCCGATACTTATGGGGAATACATAAATAATTCGGAATAATAATCCGTACATCATATTCATTTTTGTTAAACATCTTCGGTAATGTTCCAACTACATCGGCAAGACCGCCGGTTTTAATAAATGGTACACATTCTGAAGCAACATATGCCACTTTTTTCATGCTTGTTAACCCTCCCAGTGTTTCTTTTATTGGTGAAACTACGATGAAAAAATTATAGCATATTTCACCAATAAATGGAACCACATTTTTTACTATCGTTCATATTCTAAACGAAGCTTGTCCGCAATTAAAGCAATAAACTCTGAATTCGTAGGTTTTCCCTTTCCTGCATGTATGGTATATCCAAACAATTCCTGTATTACATCCATTTTTCCTCTGCTCCACGCCACCTCAATTGCATGTCGGATAGCTCGTTCTACGCTGGAAGAGGTTGTCTTATATTTCTTTGCAATGGTTGGATATAACAACTTTGTAATGTAATTCAGCATATTTGGGTCTTCCACTGCCATCATAATCCCTTCCCGAATATACTGATATCCTTTTATATGTGCCGGGATGCCAATTTCCCGGATTATTTCCGTCACTTCTCCCTCCAGATTTCTTTCTTTTACATACGGTGCCAAATCTTCTCCCAATTCCAATACCCGTTCTTCTGCCACTACTTCCTCATTCATCATTACCTGTTTCATTCGCCGCTTTAAAATCTGATTATCAAAAGGCTTCAACATATAATAGGACGCTCCCATTAAAAATGCAGTTTCAATCACACTTTCCGTTCCAATCGTTGTTAGCAAAATGAATCTGGTATGAATCTCAGGATGCTCTTCCTTCATTCTCCGCATTAATTCAATACCATCTGTAGACTTAAGCAATGCATCCATAACTACCAAATCCGGATGTTTTTGTATAATTGCATTATAAAGTTCTTCCCCATCCAAGTATTTTCCAACAATTTCCATGCTCCCATCTCTGGAAATAAAATCGTAACGGCTTAATTCCTGAATCAAATCCTGATCTGCTGCCATTACACTCATCTTTAATTTCTCCATAATATCCCCATCTTTCTACTTTCTGTCTAATGTTTCCCTCTTATGCACTTTTTGTTTTCTGATCCAGGCGAATTTTATCCGCTATCAGTGCAATGAATTCAGAATTAGTCGGTTTTCCTTTCCCTGCATGTATGGTATAACCAAACAATTCATCAATGGTATCCATATGGCCTCTGCCCCATGCTACTTCAATAGCATGTCGAATAGCACGTTCCACTCTGCTTGGAGTAGTTCCATATTTTTTTGCAATTTCCGGATACAATTGTTTGGTAATCGAATTTAAAATATCCATATCTGCTACCGACATTAAAATAGCACTTCTTAAATACTGATATCCTTTTATATGAGCAGGGACACCGATTTCATGAATAATATCTGTCACCACCAGTTCCAGCTTATCCTCTGCCGGGGCAACTGTAATGGCTGCACTTTGTACTCCGCTCCATCGTGTACTTTTCCGGCTTCCATTCAGCATCTGAATTGCATTTCTCAAATCCGACTGTGAAAATTTTGCTCCCACACCTATCACTGTCTGACTCTCTGCTGCCATTTGGAACATAAATTCCTGTCCCTTCATCATCCCGATAATATACTTTGGCCGTTCCTCTTTTCCTGTCTGATATTCTACCTGTTCCATGATACCTACTCCATCTATATGGGGCATTATCAAATCCAAAACTACCACTTCTGGTTTTCGTTCCCGAATCATAGCTACTGCTTCTTGTCCATCCTGTGCCGTTCCCACAACACGCACACGATCTTCTTCTGCCAGACACTGATGTATCTTCTGCAGTGCCCGTCTATCATGATTCACAATTGCAATTTTTATGTCGTTCATGGCTCGCCTCCTGTACTTTTTAATCCCAATTTGTTGTTCCTTTGCAATTATAGTAGAATTAAAAAAGAGTGAAAAGGGGGTATCCTTCGCAATTATTGACAGGATTTCATAATTCTATCATTCGTTCGTATTTTTCATAATAATTTCGATTCTATTTCTGTTGCTTTTTGTTGAAGCACCGATTGTTATGGTCGAGTTTTTGTTCGGCTTTCGCCGAATAGTCCACTGCATGGCTCATTGCCCCAACATATTTTCAATAAAAATTCCATATCCTTTTGTTGCATCATTTACAAATACATGTGTCACGGCACCTACAACCTTTCCATTTTGAAGAATTGGACTGCCACT
>CAMEWU010000205.1 GCA_945946715.1 uncultured Clostridium sp.
AATGATTAATATGGCTTTAGCAAGCCCGCAGCCGTTGGAAGTGGTACCATCGGAGGATACCAATGGACACGGAACCTTTGTAGCTGGAATTATTGCGGGAGGAAAAGATGAAGAGAATGGGTTTGTAGGAGCTGCTCCAAAAGCAGAATTATTAATTGTTAAACTAAAACAGGCAAAAGAATATTTAAAAGATTTTTATTTCATCGGAGACAATGATGCCTATCAGGAAACAGATATCATGATGGCAATTTATTATTTGCATCAACAGGCACTTATGCGAAAACAACCGATTTCTATTTATTTAGGCGTTGGTACCAATAGTGGGGATCATGCTGGTAGTGGTGCATTAAATCAGTATATGAACCGGTTAAATATATTGCCGGGGCACGTCTTTTCTTTGGCTAGTGGTAACGAAGGAAATGCAGGACATCATTTTTCCGGAATGGTTTTCGGAAATGGTGAATATCAAACTGTGGAAGTAAATGTGGCTCCGGATGAACCGGGGTTGATTATGGAATTATGGGGAGAGGCACCAAATACGTATGCAATTGGTTTGGAATCACCTTATGGAGAAATCATTTCACGAATACCGCCAAGATTTCAGTCCAGACAGCGGCTTTCTTTTGTTTTTGAACGGACAATCATAGAAGTTGCGTATGTACTGGTAGAAGAATTGTCAGGTAAACAACTGATTTTTGTACGCATGCAGAATCCAACAGAGGGAATATGGCGGTTTCGTGTCTATGCCACAGGTAATATTCAAAATGCATTTAATATCTGGTTACCGGTTCGAAACTTTATCTCAAATGATACGTATTTTTTGCAACCGGATCCGGAAACAACATTGACAGAGCCGTCAACCGCAGATGGTCCGATTTGTTCTACAGCCTATAATCATATGACTAATAGTCTTTTTCTGGAAGCGGGAAGAGGATTTACAAGTGAAGGTGGAATTAAACCAGATTTAGCTGCTCCGGGAGTGAATGTATATGGTCCGGGTCTTTTGCAGACACCGGGACAGAGCTATGGTTATACCAGACGGACTGGAACCAGCATTGCTGCCGCACATACAGCTGGAGCTGCTGCGTTGTTGATGGAATGGGCACAGACAAGAGAGAATATAAGGAGAATGAATGGAACCCAAGTAAAACGGTATTTGATTCGGGGAGCAAATCGCAGACCTGAGCTGAATTATCCAAATCCGTTATGGGGATTTGGTACTTTAGATTTATATGGAACTTTTGAAGAACTTCAGCAACGGGAGCAATAATAAATAGAAAGGGTGGAATACACATATGAGAAAAAAAATAAAGAAGTATATCGCACAAATTGATGAAATGTTAGCTGATTCAACAGAAGCACTCGATTATGAAAGGGAACAGCAAAAGCATTTCATTCAGATTCAATTCTTTATGCATGAGCGTTTAGTGCATGAAATTATAATGGTACTGTTTGCTTTGGTTACAGTTTTAGTTTTTATTGTAACGGTATTAACACAGCAGGTGATTTTTGGTGTTCTGCTTCTGGCATTGTTGGTGTTACTGGTTCCATATATAATACATTATTTTGTTTTGGAAAATGGGGTACAATATATGTATGAGCAGTATGATGAGATGGAACGTAGAAAAGAAAAAAAGGAAATGGTTCACCATTAAAGGATTCCATTTCCTTTTGTGGAAGATTAACGGGAGGTTGAGCCGTTGGTTGCATCATTTACCAGATTATCATTATTCTCAGTACTGGTATTGGTTCCGTCTGTGACATCACGAATGACATCACCGGCACCCTGTGCTGCATCATTTACCACATCGCCTACACCATCTACAGCATCATTAACTGCATTTCCGGCATCATCCACCATGTTACCAACATCATTGCCAATATTATTTCCTGTGTTGTCTGTACTGTTGGTTACATTTTGACCATTATTGGAAGTATTGCCATTGTTGTTGGTTCCATTGTTGCCATTGTTCCTGCCACATCCGATGAAGGAGAAAGCAAGTAAAGTAAGGCAGCTTCCGACGAGTAGAATTTGTTTTAATTTTTTCATACTCAGACTCCTTTGCACTTTATTTGAGAAAATCTTCTCAGGGACTGAAATGGATGATTTCATGTCACTATCCTTAGTATGGACAGTTTTAAGAGAATTAATCGGAAGTATCTGACAAATGCTGTAAAAACTGGGAAGAATCCGAATTTGATTCGGAAGACGGGGTGATTGGAAACTGTCGTCCTGTATGGTCTATGCGATAGTTATCGTGATAAATAAGCTCTGATATGGTCACAAAAGAATATCCTTTATTTTCCAATTGTGTTAATAATTCGTCTAATGCTTGTGCGGTATATTTTGCTCCGTTATGTAACAGAATAATAGCACCATTATCTAAATCAGGATCATTTAATACCGTTTGTATAATATTGTCGACACCATAATCTTTCCAATCAACGGAATCAACATTTTGATTAATGCTGGCATAGCCGCAGGATTGTGCTGTAGCAACAACCGTTCCGTTCCAGTCACTGTAAGGTGCACGAAATGCTGTCATATTGGTTTGGGTTAAGGCATATACCTGTTGATGGCAAGTCATGATTTCTGTTGTCATTTCTTCTGTACTGAGAAGTGGCATATGTTTATGATGAGTTCCGTGGTTAGCAAGTTCATGACCGGCGGCATGAATGGATTGAATGGCGTCGGGATAATCAGATACCCAGTCTCCGGATACAAAGAAAGTAGCTTTTGCCTGATGTTGGTCCAGAATGGTAAGAATGTCATCTAAATCTTCATCTCTCCATGCGGCGTCAAAGGTAAGTGCAATTACAGCATCTTCCCGTTCCACACTGTAAATAGGAAGTTCTGTATGATTACTGTCAGTGGAAACAGGAGCAGTAATTGAAGAAGAATCGGAAGAAAGTGACTGTGTCCGAAAATAAGATACGGAATAAAAGCAGACAGCAATCAAAAGAATGGCTGTCATTATTTTCATATAAGATGTGTTGATTTCCTGACTCAGTGCAGGTGTTGAAAAAGATGGTTTTTGTAATGACATAGAAGTAAATCCAGTTGTTTTGTTGTAAGTTTATGATAGTTAAAATGGATTTATTACTGTATATAGTTTGTCTGAGATTTTGATGCTGTTATAACGGTTTTGATATTCTTCTGTAGTAAGGGAACTAATATAGTTTTTAATATATTGTTTTGGAATTCCATTTTGATTTAATATATCAGCAGCTTTATTATATGCAATTGCTGCATCTTCTGAAGTTGAATATCTTCCTATAATATAGTTACCATTTATATGGATGGAAGCAGTATAATACACTTTTCCTTGGCGCTGCTCCTCAAAAACACCCATATAATGGTTAATAATCTTAATGTTCTGATAGCGGTAATCATGATTGTCACCATTCATAAATATATAATCCCGACCTTCTACAGCAAAACGGCGGATACCATAACGAGAGAGAATGCCATATTGGCTGCCATAGTGACAGACAAATAAAT
>CAMEWU010000206.1 GCA_945946715.1 uncultured Clostridium sp.
TGCTGGCAGGAGTGAAAACGCGTCTCGTGTGGACCTATATCCGCGAAACCGCGGTTGTAGATACCTACGTTAAACCATGATTTACAACACCTGTGTCACATACACCTGCTCCGATAAGCCTGCTTCCCGTATCTGTTCTGCGGCTACCTGTGCTTTCTGCTCCTCTGTGAATATACCGAACACCGTAGGTCCGCTTCCGCTCATCAGGGACTGCATAGCCCCATACTCTACCATGATTTTTTTAATATCTGATATGACCGGATATGCCGGAATGGTAACGGTTTCTAATACATTACCTAACCGACTGGCAATGCCGGATAAATCCTGTTGGTGAATGGCCTGAATCATACCGTCTATATCCGGATGTTCTTTCAGTTCATTCGCTTTCAAATTGCCATATACAAATGCCGTGGATACATTAATCGGCGGCCTTGCTATTAGAATATAACAGTCCGGCATCTTTGGCAATGGTGTTAATATCTCACCAATTCCTTCTGAAAGTGCAATTCCACCTTGAATACAATAAGGAATATCTGCCCCCAGCCTGACTCCACGCTGACACAATTCCTGAGTAGATAAACCCAGGGAAAATAACTGGTTCATTCCTTTTAGTGCGGCGGCAGCATCCGTACTGCCCCCAGCCATTCCTGCAGCAACCGGAATCCGCTTTGTCAGGACTGCTTCTATGCCTTCTGTAATCTGAAATTCTTCCTTTAACATCTGAATGGCTCTGTACACTAAATTCGTAGAATCCATAGGAACATCCGGATTTTCTATTCCGTCATGATTTCTAAGATGAATTCCTGCTTCTGATGATTTCCGAAGTACTAAGGTATCTGCCAAAGAAATACTCTGCATAATCATCCTTACTTCGTGATATCCATCTTCTCGTTTCCGTATTACATCCAGTCCCAGATTAATTTTTGCATATGCCTGTAATGAAATCTCTTCCATATCAGCCATCCTTTCCACACTTACAGGTATTTCTTGAGTACCTCAACCTTATCCGTGCGCTCCCAAGGTAAATCCAAATCGGTTCTGCCAAAATGGCCATATGCTGCTGTCTGCTTATAAATTGGGCGGCGCAAATCCAACATCTTAATAATACCGGCCGGACGCAAATCAAAGTTTTCCCGAATCATATTTACCATTGCTTCATCTGATATCTTTCCTGTACCAAAGGTATCTACCATTATGGAAGTCGGACTTGCAACACCAATGGCATATGATAATTGAATTTCACACTTGTCTGCCAAACCTGCAGCAACAATATTCTTTGCTACATAGCGGGCAGCATATGCTGCTGAACGGTCAACCTTGGTGCAATCCTTACCGGAAAATGCACCACCACCATGTCTGCCATAACCACCATAGGTGTCTACAATAATTTTTCGTCCGGTCAAACCACTATCTCCGTGAGGTCCGCCAATTACAAACCGACCAGTTGGATTAATAAAGAATTTTGTATCTTTATCTACCATATTCTGTGGAAGAATCGGATCAAAGACATATTTCTTAATATCTTCATGTATCTGTTCCTGTGTTACTTTTTCATCATGCTGGGTAGAAAGCACTACTGCATCCAGACGGAATGGTTTTCCATTCTCATCATATTCTACCGATACTCGTGTCTTTCCATCCGGTCTTAAATATGGCAAGGTTCCGTCTTTTCTTACCTCCGTTAATCTTCTCGCCAGCTTATGTGCCAACGCAATTGGATATGGCATTAATTCCTCTGTTTCGTTAACCGCATATCCAAACATCATACCTTGATCACCGGCACCAATGGCTTCAATTTCTTCATCGCTCATGTCAGCTTCTCTTGCCTCTAATGCCTTATTTACACCCATAGCAATATCACCAGACTGTTCGTCCAGGGCAACAATTACGCCACAAGTCTCTGAATCAAACCCATACTTTGCCCGGTCATAACCAATCTCCCGAATGGTTTCCCGAACTGTTTTTTGTATATCTACATATCCCTTTGTTGTAATTTCACCCATAACCAGAACTAATCCGGTAGTCACACAAGTTTCACAAGCCACCCGGCTCATTGGGTCCTGCTTTAATAACTCATCCAGGATTGCATCGGATATCTGATCACAGATTTTATCCGGATGTCCTTCTGTTACTGATTCTGACGTAAATAATCGTTTCTCCATTTTTTTCCTCCATTCATGTACTTCTTGTTACTGAGTTACATTATCCAAATACTTCTCAAAATATTGCTTTTCTCAAAAAACCATTTGCTTCATTGCCAAAACATAAGAAAAAGTCCGAATAATCGGACTTGAATGCTTGTCAAATCCTCTTATTGCTCGATTCATCTTTCGATGCTATATAACATTATTGTGTCTTGCAACAACACGATACTGTTATATCTTACTCGCTCAGGTTGGCACCTTCCAAGTATGGGGTTGCCACGGCTTCTCTGGCCCTTCTGCCTCCACCGTTCTGAATAAGAGAAGTATCTATTCAATTACAACTTCACATTACTACAATTATATACTTTCGTCAACTACTGATTTACAATCATTGACTTTTCCCTTATATTTCCATTATACTATTATTAATTATAGATTATTTGTGAAGAAAAGGATATGCATCTATGACGGCAAAACGAATCGCATTGCCTAATTTAAAAATTGGTATGGAAATAGCAGATGATGTGTACAATCGTAACGCACAATTAATCGTTCCAAAAGGGGTAACGGTTACGGATAAGATTATAGAGCGTCTTACCTACTATTCTATAGAAACGGTATTTGTCTTTACCGAAGAACCGGTAGAACCAGTGGTTTCTACTCCTAAGACCCATGCTCAAAAAGTGCGGGAAAGTGAAAGTTTCCAGAAATACAGCGAAAAATTCCATGAAGCAAAGGAGACTTTCCAATACACCCTGAATGATATTGCAGACCGCAATGCTCAGGTAAATATTGATGCCATGTTTCAGACCACTGCCGAAATACTGGAGCATGCGGATTCTTCCTATCAGGTATTTGATATGCTTCATAATATGCGCAATTTTGATGATTCTACATATGCACATTCCCTAAACGTATCTATTATCTGTAATATCATGGGAAAATGGCTGAATTTCTCAGATGCTGATATTAAAATATTAACCGTAGCCGGACTGATGCATGATATTGGAAAACTACTAATTCCTCCTGAAATTATTACGAAGCCAAACAAACTTACACCAGAGGAATATACCATTATTAAACAACATCCTCTACGGGGATACGAATTGCTTTCCAAACAGAATCTGGATTCACGTATCGCTCAGGTAGCCTTATGTCATCATGAAAAATGCGATAGTTCCGGCTACCCTCTGGGAGTGTCTGCCAATAAAATTCCACCATTTGCCAAAATTGTATGTATCGTAGATATTTATGAGGCTATGACGGCTGACCGCGTTTATCGGAAAGGCATTTGTCCATTTGAAGTAATTCGAC
>CAMEWU010000207.1 GCA_945946715.1 uncultured Clostridium sp.
GTCACGGATATTTTCTATCCAGCCTGCCACCTTTAATGTTTCTCCAACATCTGATTCCTTGATGTTATCAATGGTTCTGTTCCGATACATGTTTGATGTGTTCATCTCATTTCTCCTTCTTTTCTTTCTTCTCTGAACAAAGGGCTCTTTCTCTATCATTTAAAAATAAGAAAGTCCGCCCTAAACAACTACTTGTTCAGGACGAACAGTACATTCTTTCTGTCCGCGGTACCACCTGATTTACTGCTTTTGCAGTCTCTCATCGGTTACAGGAACTCCTTATAACCTGCTGTTTTTCGCACAACTGCGGCGCACCTACTGCCAAAAGCTCACACAGGCTGAGTTCTTTTACTCATTCGCCCTGTTTCCTTTCAGGTTCAGATTGCGGCTGATAAAGTGTTATTCACGCCAATTCATTTTATGGAGCTTCCACCCTCCTCCACTCGCTGGAAACGATAATTGGGCTACTTCTCTTCGTCATCGCCTATACGTTTGTCATTATATATCACCGGAAAATCTGCTGTCAAGTCCAGACCTTGAAATAGCACCAGTCAGCCTTGAATCATCTAGGTTCATGGCATCGCCTTAACATTATGCACAATTACCCGATTTTCTATTACATGAAACCAGATATCATGATTGCCGAACATCATACGATATTCTTTATCTACAGCCTCCTGTGTACCGGGTCTTGGGTCTTGCCTTAATAACTGGATTACCGTTTCCCGTTGTTCTTCCGGCAGACGGTTCAATAATTCTTCCGGGAACTCCACTTCCAATTCATAATCCATGACCGTTCCGGCAAATCCGGCTGTAGCTTCCGGATGGCTGTCTGTGTATGCCAAATAGGGCTTGATATCATAAATCGGTGTTCCATTTAACAAATCCGCACCGGACACATACAATACCGGTCCCAGTTTCTCATCCAGTTCCACCCGTTCCAGCTTTACAGAAGAAAGTCCAATGGAATTAGGACGATAAGGCGAACGGGTTGCAAATACTCCCATACGTGTCCGCCCTCCTAATCTAGGTGGAGCAACCGTAGCAGTCCAAGTATCCTGAACTGCTTTTGAAAACTGCCATAGGAGCCAGATATGTGAAAACTCCTCCAATCCTCGAACCGCATCGGGATTGCGAAATTCCGGTTCAAATACTATCTTTCCCTGCAAGGACTCTACCAGTCCGCTCTGCCTTGGTATTCCGAATTTTGCAGTAAAATCTGTTTCAATATGTGCAATAATCTTCATCATGCATTTGCCATCTGACACAATTCTTCTAACATCTTTGGAAGCTCTGTTGCCATATTTTCATCTGTAAACTGGCAGGTTCCCACCTTCTTGTGTCCACCGCCATTATATTTCAACATTAAACTGCCAACATTCACATCACTGGTTCGATTCAAAATACTGTATCCAACGGCTGCAGAACAACCTTTTCCGCCACGACCGCTTACAATCCATGCAGAAATATTCTGTTCCGGATACATACTGTATATCATAAAACGATTTCCTGTATAAATCGGGTCAACTCCCCGTAAATCAGAAATAATTACATTCCCTTCTACTCGGGTATATTTCGTAACCATTTCTTTGAATTTTTCTGTCTGCTCGTTATAGACCTCAATACGCTCCTGCACATCCGGTAAAGCCAGTATTTCATCTGTTGTCATGGTGCGGCAAGCATCCATCAATTTTTCCATTAATTGATAATTGGAAATAGTAAACTGTCTCCATCGTCCCAATCCTGTTCTGGGATCCATTAAAAATCCTACCAGAATCCATCCTGTAGGATTCATAACTTCATCAACAGTCAAATTACCGGAATCCACCTTATCTACCGCTTCCATCATATCATCAAACTGTGGAAACCGTTCTTTACCACCATAGTATTCATAAATGATTCTGGCACAAGAAGGAGTAATCCGGCTTTCTCCCTTATACTTTCCCTCTAATTGTTGGCGTTCAAATTCACTGGAATGATGATCAAACCAAAGTCCACAACCTTCCACATATGGCACATTGGCCAGACAGTCATTCTCATTTACTTCAATCAACCCATCCTGTAAATCCTTCGGATGCGCAAACATCCAGGAATCAATAATTCCTGCTTCTTTTAATAAAGCTCCACAGGCAAGTCCATCAAAGTCTGAACGTGTAACTAATCTCATATATGTTCCCTCGCTTCCCTAAATTATCATGTGAATCATGCTAGTGCACGCGTATAGTATGATTATACTCTGAATTCTCTCATTCGTCCAGTTAATGTTCGGAAGATTTCCGCATCCCTTGTGAATGGTATTTTTGTATATTTTTAGTATCTGTTTGGTTTTCAAAAAAGAATATACACTATTACTACGGAGGGTCGAATAATGTCGTCAAAACTGAGTCAAACTATTCATTGCCAAGAGCGGATTAAACATATACGGAATCAACTAGGTTTAACCCAGGAAGCCTTTGCCGAACAGCTGGATATTTCCTATTCCGCATACAAGAAACTGGAAAGCGGAGAAAACCTGCCTTCTATAGATACTTTATACAAATTCAAAAAACGCTTTCGTATCTCTGCTGATTATATATTATTTGGAGAGCTGAATTCCGCAGATGATACCTGGAATCAATTTTTAAATTCTTCCGTACATGACCAAATGGAATTGCAGTACCGGATGATGTACTATTTTACTCATTTTCAGAAACTCAATGTACTTTCAGAAAAAGAACAACGTGAAATTACAGATTACATCAATCATATATATCCACCGGAATTAAAAAGCTGATGTTGAGAAATGTCTTGAGTATTTGGAAATACTATACTATAATGTGTGAGACAATAAAAACAAATCAGTTTCATCACTGATTACCGAGGTAACATTATGAGTATAGTCAAAGGTATGTTGTCTGTTATTATGCCAGCATACAAGGAAGAACAATGTATATATCAGAATCTGCTAACCACTTGTACCTCCATCGAGGAATTCTGTCCCGATTATGAAATCATTGTTGTAAATGATGGAAGTCCGGACAACACCTTTCAAGAGTCCATGCGGGCAAGAGCAGTAAATCCTCATATCAAGGTTGCAACCTATCAAATCAATCGTGGAAAAGGTGGTGCCATTAAAGAAGGCATTTCCCGGGCATCCGGCGAATATATTGCATTTCTGGATGCAGATTTAGATTTATCTCCCACACATCTGAATACCTTTTTACAGGAGTTACTAAACGAAGATGCGGATATCGTGATTGGCTCTAAAATGCATCCAGATTCCCAACTGGAATACCCGTTAAAACGTAAAATCATGAGCTATGGATATTATATACTGTTGCGGATTTTATTCCATCTGGAATGAAAAGATACACAGACAGGAGTAAAACTATTTCGAGCTGTTGTATTAAAACCAATTGCAGAGGAATTGAAAACCTCCGGATATGCATT
>CAMEWU010000208.1 GCA_945946715.1 uncultured Clostridium sp.
TACTTCTTCCATGTATATGATTGGATTATTCTTCTGTGTTTTCTTCTTCCTGCGTAGAACTATCACCGTTTTCTCCCTGTTCCGTCGTGTTTTCAGTTTCTCCTTCACTTTCTACCGGAGTTGCTGCTTCATCTACAACCGGAGTCCCATCATCTACAGCAGTATTACTTTGGAATATATTCATATATGGTAATACTTCCTGAAAAATATCATGTGCCAACAAAGATGCAGCACCACTGTGAGACTGATCTGCTTCCTTTGGTTCATCTACCGTCACAAACAATACAATCTGTGGCTTTTCCACCGGTGCAAAACCAATAAATGAAATTACATATTTTTCATTTCCTCTCGGCTGCTTTTCCGCTGTACCGGTTTTGCCTCCGATTGTATAACCATCGATTCTAGCCCGTTTTCCGGTACCTGCTTCTACTGTCTGATACATATATTCCTTCAATAAATTTGATGTTTCTTCTGATACTGTTCTTCTCAATACAGTTCCTTCGTTGTTAATAACAACACCACCATCTTCATTTATAATCTGTTTCATCACATGAGGTTCATAATAATTACCACCGTTTACCAGAGAACAAAATGCAGTACAAAGCTGAATCATAGAAACATTTTGTCCCTGTCCAAAAGATGATGTTGCTAACTCCATAGGATTTAAGCGGTCTTCAGTATAAAATAATGCTGATGTATTGGCTTCTCCCGGCAAGTCCACATAGGTTTTACTTCCAAAGCCAAATGTTTTTTCATATTTATAAAATACTGCTGCACCTTCCCGCTGTGCAATCTGCATCAATGCACAGTTGCAAGATTGCATAATTGCCTGTTCTACTGTGACTTCTCCATGGCCACTTAACAGATGGCAGTTTACAGCCCGTTGCCCCTCAATGACGGTATAGTGACCTTCGCAATAAAACGTATCTCCATCGTGTATAATATTTTCTTCCAGCCCTGCTGCTACTGTAAATGGCTTAAAAGTAGAACCGGGTTCAAAGCTATCACTGATTACATAATTTCTCCAAACCTTATTAAATGCATTTAATCGTTCCTCTTCCGTCATCTGAGACACCAACTCTGCACCGGTAGAAGCAGAAATCACGGTTTTTGTTGGTTCTGTAACCACTGGCGTTTCTGTTGAACTTTCCTCTGAACCTTCCTGTGTATCTTCTGTTGATTCTTCTGTATCCGGTTCAATAATCCGTTCAAACGAATACGTTCCATCACTATTTGCAAACTGATAATAAATACTTTCTTCATTGTATGGCTGATTACAGTCAAAGGTATATGAATTGGCGATTGCCAGTATTTCACCGTTGTTTGGATCCATAGCAAGGACTGATACATTCTTTGCACCTGTTTCTGTCATGAACTCTGCTATCTGTTTTTCTGCAATCAATTGAATGTTGGTATCTAATGTTGTTACTACAGAGTAGCCATTCACCGGTTCCCGTATGGTCCGCTGTAATGTTAAATCACTGGTCAAATATCCGTATTGTCTGCCTTCCACTCCATTCAGCTCTTCATTATAATACTGTTCAATTCCTGAATTACCTACATTTCCACTGGCAGTAAAACCCAGTGTCTGACAAGCAAGCGTTCCATAAGGATAATAACGCTGATATTCATCCTCCAGCCAGATACCAACCAGTTTTTTTCCATCAGATGTCTCTAAATATTCATTAAATGGAGAAACAGTCTCATAAGACAATTTTTTTGCCATAATTTTATATAAAGAATTTTCATCTGCTAATGCTGTATTAATTTCTTCATCACTCAAACCAAAATATGTCTTTAAAGTCCGAATTACCAGGTCCTTCTTGGTTATTGTTTCTTCATTTTCCAGTACAACTTCCTTGTCACCTTCTGCCAAAATAATTTTCGGTTCAATAATCAGATTATATACCTTGGTACTGGTAGCCAGCTCCATACCGTTTCGGTCCAGAATATCACCTCTCCGGTAAGGAATGGATAAGCTGTCATATCTTTGTTGGGAAAGCACCCTTTTTTCATAATCCTCTCCCTTAATCTGCTCAATATATACCAATCTGCATAAAATGACAATAAAGCCGACCAGCACGATACCACACATTACTGTCAGCTTTATCTTCATTCTATGTAAGAATTTCTTTTTCACCTTTCGTTTTCCCTGTCCAGCCATTTCTTTTCTCCTGTTTTATCTCTTATCCACATCCACCATCTGACTATTTACTTTCCGGTACATCCCGATATTGTCTTACATAATCAGATTCTGTCAAATGATAATACACTACCTGGTCTTCAGACGGATACACCATTCCTAACTGATTAATTGCTGTTTCCCGAATCTGCTCCAAATTCACGTTGCTATTAATTCTTGCTTCATATGCGTTGTTGTCATCAGTCATAGTCTCAATTTCTGACTGCAAGATACTAATCGTATCACTCTGACTGGACACCTTTGCCTGCATGGATAACATCAAAGTACAAGCCCCCAGTGCTGCAACGACAGAAATTGCAAGAAATACTGCAAACACCGGATTCATAGCCAGCTTCAATCCCCTCTGTGCATCTGCCTTACGCACTTTTGCATAATAAGGCAATTCCTGTTGTCTGGTTTGCTCTGGTCTTACATACTCCGGCTGTACCATTCTCTTTCGTGCAGCGGTTCCTTCCGTATAATATTGTGTGTAAGGTTGTCCATATCCTCTCATTTACTCTGCTCCATTTACTTTATTTTTTCAAATACCCGAAGCTTTGAACTCTTCGAGCGCGGATTTTCTTCTATTTCTTTTTCCTGTGGAACAATCGGTTTTCTTGTAATCACTGTTCCTTTGGATTTTTTCCCACAAGTACATACCGGAAAACTGGGTGGGCAGGTGCAAGGGTTTTCATTTCGCCTAAAAATTGTTTTTACCATTCTATCTTCCAGTGAATGAAAGGTAATTACACATAGCCTTCCACCCGGATTCAACAAATCAATCATGTCATCTAAGGATGAATTTAATACCTCCAATTCATGATTTAATTCGATTCGAATCGCCTGATATGTCTTTTTGGAAGGATGTCCACCATTTACCCGCATCTTAGCCGGAATAGCTTCTCTGATAATGGCATTCAGTTCTTCCGTTGTTTCTATAGGTTTTCTGCTTCTTGCCTGAACAATATGTTTTGCAATATTCTTTGCAAATTTGTCTTCTCCATAATCTCGAATAATGCGATACAATTCCATTTCACTGTATTCATTTACAATATCTTTTGCAGTTTTATTCTGACGTTGATCCATCCTCATATCCAGTGGAGCACATTCCCGATAGGTAAAACCTCTATCTACCGTATCCAACTGGAATGAGGACACGCCTAAATCCAGAACAATTCCATCGACACCGTCCATTCCCAACGCTTGGATTCTGGTTTTCATATTGCAGTAATTATCA
>CAMEWU010000209.1 GCA_945946715.1 uncultured Clostridium sp.
ACTTCGGTAAATGGATTCCATCCGTTGGAAGCACAGAAACGTCGTCCGTTTGAAGAATTGACGCCAATCTTTCCAAATGAAAAAATCAAATTGGAACAGGAGGGAGCCGGTATCCCGATGCGTATTGTGGATATGATTGCTCCTATTGGTAAAGGTCAGAGAGGAATGATTGTATCGCCTCCAAAGGCCGGTAAAACGACTTTGTTGAAACAGGTTGCAAAGACAATCAGCCGAAATTATCGAGATATGCATATGCTGGTTCTGTTAATTGATGAACGGCCGGAAGAAGTTACGGATATTCGGGAATCTATTGAAGGACCGAATGTTGAAGTGATTTATTCTACCTTTGACGAACTTCCGGAACATCATAAACGTGTGGCTGAGATGGTATTAGACCGGGCAAAAAGATTAGTAGAACATAAGAAAGATGTAGTGATTTTATTAGACAGCATTACACGGTTGGCAAGAGCTTACAATCTGATTGTCCCACCAAGTGGACGTACCCTGACAGGTGGTCTGGACCCTGCAGCCTTGCATATGCCAAAGAAATTCTTTGGTGCTGCAAGAAATATACGGGAAGGTGGAAGTCTTACGATTCTGGCAACTGCTTTAGTAGAAACCGGAAGTAAAATGGATGATGTCGTATTTGAAGAATTTAAGGGAACCGGAAATATGGAATTGGTATTAGATCGAAAACTTTCTGAAAAGCGAATCTTTCCTGCTTTGGATATTAGTAAATCCAGTACAAGAAGAGATGATTTATTACTGACAAAAGAGGAGCAGGATGCGATGTATCTGATACGGCGTGAAATTAGTGGCGCTAAAGGCGAGGAGGCAATTGAAGAGGTTTTGAAGTTGTTTGTGCGAACAAAAAATAATACAGAGTTTCTTAATCTGGTACAAAAATCTTTGGGACGACGTTAATTTTTAAAAATAGTCTTGCAATCATGAAAAGTCTATGATAAAATGAGGAAGTTGTTGAGCGAACGATAGGCGAAAGCCTGCTCGAATAGATATGAAATAACGGTGAGGTGAAAAAGATGAAAGAAGGAATCCATCCAGATTACTATCAGGCAAAGGTTGTCTGCAACTGTGGTAACGAATTCGTTACAGGATCAACAAAAGAAGATATCCACGTAGAAATTTGCTCTAAGTGTCATTCATTCTACACTGGTCAGCAGAAGGCAGCTCAGGCTCGTGGACGTATTGATAAATTCAATCGTAAGTATGGTGTTAATCAGTAAGAATAAGAAGAGATAAGGTTGGGATTGAATATCCCAACCTTTTTTCAGCATATCTGGGAAATCTATATGCCAGAAGTGAAGAAGACGGAAGAAATAGTAATTAGGACAAGATTGGGAGGAACCAATGAAACGAATTTATATAGGTGGACAGGCAGTAATAGAAGGCGTAATGATGAAGAATCAGGATCAGTATGCCATTGCGGTTCGGAAACCAGATCAGACAATAGATGTAAAGGTTGAATCATATGTTGCTATGGGAGACCGTTCCCCATTTTTTCGGATTCCTATTATCCGGGGAATTGTGAATTTTATAGAATCTATGGTGATTGGTGTTAAGACCTTAACCTATTCTTCCAGTTTTTATGAGGAAGAAGAGGAGAAAAATGGAAGCCCGGCTGGTAATGCAGCCAAAAAGGGTGGAGAAAGTATCTTGATGTTTGGCACGGTTTTGGTTTCAATTATTTTGGCAATCGGACTGTTTATTCTGCTTCCGGCCTGGCTTGCAGAGTTTATTCGTAAGGGAATTGACAATAATATAATTGTAGCTTTGCTGGAAGGTGTAATACGGCTTGGGATTTTTCTAATCTATGTTCTGGGTATATCACTGATGAATGATATGAAGCGGGTATTTATGTATCATGGAGCAGAACATAAAACAATAAACTGTCTGGAGGCCGGTGAGCCTTTAACACCGGAGAATGTTATGAAATACAGTCGGTTTCATAAGCGGTGCGGAACCAGCTTTCTCTTTATTGTTATGATTATTAGTATATTGTTTTTTATGGTAATTAATGTGGACCAGGCAGTGCTGCGAATCGTATTACGCTTGTTGCTGGTGCCGGTGATTGCAGGTGTTTCTTATGAATTTATTCGACTTGCCGGCAGAAATGATTCCTGGATTATGAAAGTACTCAGTGCACCAGGATTATGGGTACAGCGTTTAACGACTCGAGAACCGGATGAAGATATGGTGGAGGTTGCTATTGCTTCTGTGGAAGCTGTACTGGATTGGAGAGCATATCAGAAGGAGATACGTAGCGAAGCAGATTCTGCAGATATGGAGGCTGTTGATGAAGACAGTGATTATGAAGACGACTCTTATGAAGAAGATGATTTAAGAGATTATGAATAGCGAGGATTGCAGTGACTGTACAGGAACTTTGGAAGGAAGGCAATCACATATTGTCAGAAGTGGGAATTGAGGAGGCAACTTTAGATTCCAGATATTTATTGGAGTGGGTGCTTCAACGGAATCATACTTATTTGCTTTTGAATCCTAATGCTGAGGTGACAGATGAGCAGGAACAGAAGTATCGTCATGTGATTCTGAAACGAAAGGCACATATACCATTACAGTATATTACTGGTGAACAGGAATTTATGGGGTATTCCTTTTTAGTAAATGAGCATGTGTTAATTCCAAGACAGGATACAGAGATTCTGGTTGAAGCAGTATTAAAACACATGCAAGAACCTGCCGGAATGGTTTATGGAGGCAAAGAGTTGCAGGAACATGCAGAGACGGATGTCACATATAAGATTTTAGATATGTGTTGCGGTTCCGGCTGCATAGGAATCAGCCTTTGGAAGAAAACAAACGAAAAAAAACAGGGTATGTGCCAGGTTACAGAATCTGATATTTCTTCAGAGGCATTAAGGGTAACAAGAGAAAATGCAAAACGCCTGGAGGCTGATGTACAAATCATAGAAAGTGATTTGTTTCATGCAATCAAGGGAAAATACCATATTCTGGTATCCAATCCCCCATACATACCAAGCAGAGTGGTAGATACGCTGATGCCGGAGGTACGGGAGCATGAACCTCGCCTGGCATTGGATGGAATGGAAGATGGATTATTCTTTTATCGTAAGATAATAGAACAGGCAAAGGATTATTTGGAAGAGGAAGGTTATGTATTCTTTGAAATTGGATTTGATCAAGCAGAAGACGTCAGGAAGATATTTGTAGATGCAGGATATGAGCAGGTGGTAGTTAAGAAGGACTTGGCAGGACTGGATCGGGTTATATATGGGAAATTACCACAAGCATGAATGACAAAATGCTGATGAGAACAGCAGATATTTTGATTTATAAATGAATGAGAATAGGAACCTGTAATGGGTCCGGAGGATAAAAATGTTTGATAAGTTAGAAGAT
>CAMEWU010000210.1 GCA_945946715.1 uncultured Clostridium sp.
TTTCACCTTCATGAAGTTCCGTAATGTAGTACATAATGTTCCCCTTTCTCATTCCATCTTAGTCATAAACAGTATACCCCAAGCCCTGTCAATTCTCAACCCGGCTTCTGGATTTTCTATAATGTGGTATGGATTTTTTCCTCATTTTCCTATATAATTTCTTTTATATAAAGAAGTTTATATATACTTATGCATATAACAGAAATACAGAATAAAGGTTACAACTATGAACAAACGGAGTTTACGAATTTTAGAATACAATAAAATAATAGATATGTTGGTTCCTTATGCCGGTTCTTCTATGGGAAAAGAACTGTGCCGACGTTTAAAACCATCCACCGATTTGGGAGAAATCAGCCGATTACAGGAAGAAACCAGAGATGCCCTAACCCGGCTTTATAAGCAGGGAAGCATTTCATTTTCCGGTGTAACAGATATAGGTATGTCTTTAAAACGATTAGAGGTAGGCGCTACCCTAAGTCCATCTGAGCTGTTGGATATAGCCAGACTTCTGGATAATACCTTAAGTGTCCGCCAATACGGAGTATCCGAAGAGGAAGAACATGAACCGGATTGTCTGGATTCCCGCTTTTTGGACTTGATGCCATTGGAACATATCAGCCGTGAAATCCGACGTTGTATCCTGTCGGCAGATGAGATTGCAGATGATGCTTCTTCTGAATTAAAAGCCATCCGTCGCAGCAAAAAGCAAATCAATGATAAAATTCATACCCAGCTGTTGAATATTGTAAATGCTCAGGATAACAAGAATCTGTTACAGGACAGTTTGGTTACTATGAGAAACGGAAGATACTGCATTCCGGTGAAACAGGAATACAGAGGCAGTTTCCCGGGTATGATTCATGACCAGTCTTCCAGTGGTTCAACTCTTTTTATAGAACCTATGGCTGTTGTAAATCTGAACAATGAATTAAAAGAACTGGATAACAAAGAGCAGTTGGAAATTGAACGAATCCTGGCAGCTATCAGCGAGCAGGCCGCATTTGAGCGAACCATCATTGAATGTAATGTAACGTTATTAACAGAACTGGATTTTATCTTTGCACGGGCAAAACTGGCAAAGTCTTACAATGGTTCTGAACCCATTTTTAATACCAATGGTTATATTCACATTAAACAGGGCAGACATCCTCTACTGGATAAGCACACAGTAGTACCCATTGATATTTCCCTTGGTGATACCTATACTATGCTGATTATAACCGGTCCTAACACCGGTGGCAAAACAGTTTCCCTGAAAACAGTGGGATTGTTTACATTAATGGGACAGGCCGGTCTTCATATTCCTGCTTTTGAAGGCTCCCAGCTTTGTGTCTTTCAGGATGTATTTGCAGATATTGGTGACGAACAAAGTATTGAACAAAGTCTCAGTACCTTTTCTTCTCATATGTCCAACATTGTATATATTGTTAAGCATGCCACACCGGAAACCCTGGTTCTGTTCGATGAGTTAGGCGGTGGAACTGATCCCATTGAAGGAGCTGCTTTAGCAATTGCCATCTTAAACCAGCTCCGGTTACAGGGCATTCGCTGCATGGCTACTACTCATTACAGTGAATTAAAGACCTTTGCTCTTTCTACGGAAGGGATTGAGAATGCCAGTTGTGAATTTGACGTTGCTTCTCTTCGTCCAACCTACCGGCTGATGATTGGAATTCCGGGAAAATCCAATGCTTTTGCTATTTCTAAAAAACTGGGCTTACCGGATTACATCATTGAAGATGCCCGGTCTCAGATTGACGCTTCTTCTCTGGATTTTGAAAATCTGATTTCAGATTTGGAAAACAGCCGAAAAACCATTGAAGAGGAAGAGAAAAAGGTAGCTGCGTATAAAGCAGAAGTAGAGACTCTTCGTAACCAGTTAAAGGAAAAACAGGAATCTATTGAACAGCAGAGGGCGAAACTTCTTAAGAATGCCCGGGAAGAAGCCATGGAAATTCTGGAAGAAGCCAAAGAACTGGCAGACCAGTCCATTCGAAAGTACCAGAAATGGGAACGCAATCCGGCGAAAGCAGACAATAAAGCAATGGAAGCACAGCGCAGTCAGCTTCGTAATAAAATGAAATCTATTGACGGCGCCATGAATAAGCACAAGAAGCAACGCCGCTCCGGTCAAAAAGCGGAAGATTTCAAAATTGGCGATACTGTATATATCATTAGTATGGATACTACCGGTACCGTTCTTACTCTGCCAAATGCAAAGCAGGAAATATCCATTCAAGTAGGAATTCTGCACATGACGTTACCGATTACCGACTGTGAAATTACAGACGCCCCTGTGGAGGAGCAGCCGAAACCTACCCGCGGCAAGTCCAGAATGAATTTGGAACGTGCCTCTACTATCCGACCGGAGATTAATGTAATCGGTCTGACTGTAGACGAAGCTATTTCAAAAATTGATAAATACTTAGACGATGCCCTGCTTTCCAATCTTTCCCAAATTACAATTATTCATGGAAAAGGAACCGGTGCATTGCGAAAAGGAATACACGACTATCTGAAACGACAGAAGCACGTTACAGATTTTCGAAATGGAGAATTTGGCGAAGGTGACCTGGGCGTAACCGTAGTAGAACTTCGCTAAGAATTAATATATAAGGAGGCAGCTATGGATAAACAACGTATTTTGATTGTAGATGATGATGAACATATTGCAGAACTGATTTCCCTTTATCTGGTAAAGGAATGCTTTGATACTAGAATCGAAGGAGATGGAGAAGCTGCTTTACAGGCATTTCGGGAGTATCAGCCCCATTTAATTCTACTGGATATTATGCTACCCGGCATAGATGGTTATGAGGTTTGCAGTGAAATTCGAAAAAACAGTCAGGTGCCGATTATCATGCTTTCTGCAAAAGGAGAAATTTTTGATAAAGTATTAGGACTGAAGCTAGGTGCTGATGATTATATTATGAAACCTTTTGACTCCAATGAAATGGTTGCCAGGGTGCGTGCAGTATTAAGGCGATATCAGCCTTCCGTTACCTCTCCGGTTAACTCGAATATAGCTTCTGCTTCCTATACGGGAGACTATGTAGAATATGATGGCCTCATAGTGAACATTTCAAACTACACAGCAACCATCAATGGAAAAACACTGGAAATGCCACCAAAAGAACTGGAATTGCTTTATTTTCTTGCAAGCCAGCCAAATCAGGTCTTTACCAGAGAACAATTATTAGACCGTCTCTGGGGATCTGAATATATCGGTGCTACCAGAACCGTAGACGTACATGTAAAACGAATCCGGGAAAAGCTTCCGGGCAATCCAAACTGGGCCCTCACCACTGTTTGGGGAGTCGGTTACAAATTCGAAGTCAAAAACTAATATATC
>CAMEWU010000211.1 GCA_945946715.1 uncultured Clostridium sp.
TGGTTTCCGTTTCTCCGGCAGTCAGATAACTAATTAACCCTAACAACGAATAGCTGGCACGAATCAGCTTCTCTAACCCGGATTCTGATAATCCCAGTTCCTCTAAAAACTCTTTCCGTTCATCTTCCTCTAACTCTGAAATCTCAGCCTCTATTTCAGCACAGACTACAAACACTTCACAATCCGATTCTTCTGCATATTTCTTCACCGCTGCCACATAAGGATTAGAAGCTCCGTCATCTGCTAAATCACCTTCACTGACATTGGCTGCAAAAATTACTGGTTTATATGTTAACAGATTATATTCCTGCAACCATGCCAGTTCATCTTCATCTTTCGTTTCAAAGGTTTTTGCTAACTTTCCTGCCTCTAAGTGTGCCTTCATTCGATTCTGCAAATCCAGTTCTTTTGCAAGGGTTTTATCATTTTTGGCACCTCTGACCGTTTTTGCTATTCGGCGTTCCAGTACTTCTATATCAGAAAAAATCAACTCAAAGTTTATAGTTTCAATATCACGTAATGGATCAACACTACCATCTACATGGATAACATTCGAATCATCAAAACAACGTACTACATGTACAATTGCATCCACTTCTCGAATATTTGCCAAAAACTGATTTCCAAGTCCTTCTCCTTTTGATGCACCTTTTACCAAACCTGCAATATCTACAAATTCAATGACTGCCGGTGTTGTTTTTGCCGAATGATACATCTCTGTTAATTTAGCTAAGCGCTCATCCGGTACCGCCACAACTCCTACATTAGGGTCTATGGTACAAAATGGATAGTTTGCACTTTCTGCACCAGCCTTTGTCAGCGAATTAAACAAGGTACTCTTTCCTACATTTGGCAATCCCACTATGCCTAATTTCATAATTTTCTCTCCTATCTATTTTACGTTATTACTATACTAATTTTGATATCGTATAAAATTTGTTTTCACATGTCCATGTAAATCACGACTTCTCTGTCGTCTTTTTCAATCAACCCAAGTCTTACAAATTCATGAAAGCTCTTTAAAGGGTCTGCACCATCTTCCGAAAATCCCATCCAATCTTCCTCACCGGTTAATTGTTTTAATTTATGATGAATTGCCGGATATGTAAAGCGGCATTCAAAACGCATTATTTCCTTTAACATATTTCCTCCGATTGGTACCTAACGCACAAAGAATCCTGCGTACAGGATTCTTTGTCAAATGATTATTCATCCCAATTGTGATAAACTGCCTGAACATCATCATCTTCGTCCAGCAAATCCAAAATTCGATTCATCTTTTTGATATCTTCATCACTGGTTAATTCCACCCATGTTTGTGGAATCATGGTAACTTCTGCAGATGCCATCACAATCTGTTCCGCTTCTAATGCTTCTCTTACTGCACTAAAATCCTCGGGTGCGGTAAGAATTTCAAAACTATCTTCTTCTTCTGAAAAATCTTCTGCTCCTGCATCCAGTGCCAACATCATTAAATCATCTGCTTCTTTATCACAATCTTCTTTTGCTATAATAATCTGCCCTTTTTGATCAAACATAAAAGAAACGCAACCGGTAGTACCTACATTACCACCACCCTTTGTAAATGCATTTCTCACATTTGAAGCAGTACGATTCTTATTGTCTGTTAATGTATCTACAATAATTGCAGTACCATTTGGTCCATATCCTTCATAAGTAATAGAGGTATAATTAACTGCATCTGTCGCACCTGCTGCCTTCTTAATTCCTCGTTCAATCGTATCATTTGGCACATTATTGGCTTTTGCCTTTGCAATTACATCCCGCAGCTTACTATTATTATCCGGATTTGGTCCGCCTTCCTTTACTGCAACCGCAATTTCCTTACCAATAATTGTAAAAATCTTCCCTTTTGCTGCATCATTTTTTTCTTTCTTATGCTTAATATTGGCAAATTTTGAATGTCCTGACATAATATTCTCCTCTTTCTTTTCTTCTTTCTTCCTTCCGAAGCATTTCATCAATCCCAAATAGTTTACCACGCTTTTCGGGCTCTGTAAAGTTGTGTATAGGATTGTTTTTCTTCTATAATCCTGTAAACCTTGCAAAGAACTCTGCTACCAACGGAATACTGACTACCGAGCATAAAGTAGAAATAAACACTCCTATAGAAGCAAGCTTGGTATTTCCCTTATATTGATTACTTAACATTACAGACATGGAAGCAACCGGCATAGCTGCAGTTAACGTAGCAATTCCAACCAACATAATATCATCCGTAACCAGACTCATTAAACTGTATGTAATCAACGGAAGAATAATTAATCGTAAAATTGTCATAGGATATACCCGGATTTCCCGGAATATTTCCCGAACCGGCACCATGGAAAGAGATGCTCCCAGCACCAGCATGGAAAGTGGTGTCGTCAAATTACCCACCAATGAAAAGGTCTGACATATCACAGATGGAAGTTTCCAGCCAATTGCAAATAAAAAAACAGCAATGACAGATGCAATAATACCCGGATTAATCAGTTTCTTAAGTTCAAATCGGGCTTCTTCCTCTCCATCTTTAGAAATCAGCATGATTCCATAAGAAAACGCCAGCAAATTAAATGGTATATTAAATATAGAGTTCAAAAAAATGGCTTCTGTTCCAAATATAGATTCCATAACCGGATATCCCATGAATGAACAATTACTAAAAATCAGCATAAATTGGTACGTGCCCCACTGTTTTTCTTTGGTTCCCATTAACCTCGTCAGAATCCATGCCAGTCCTACCATAACGCCATAGAACACACTGCCCCAAATCAGATATGAAATAACTTCTTTCATACTCCCATTTCCGATATTCTCCGAAACGGAGGCAATAATTAATGCCGGCATGGAAACATTCACTACTAAAGCAGAGATTTTTTTATTTGTTGCCTCATCAATCATTCCAAGTTTCGCTATTCCATAACCTAGAATCAGAATCAGGAATAGTTCAATCATTGTGTTAATTACTACCTGTATATCCATTTGTCATTCGCCTCTGTCATCTTGTATTTTGTGTGTTATTCTTCCTCTTGGGTATTCTTGATTTTTTCTACTTTAACCTGAACAATCATTTTATCAAGAATATCAATGGGGTGGAATGAATATCCCTGATATACAATGTTTATTTCTTCCCCTTCCATAGGAAGTCGTCCCAGTTCATACAGTAAAAAACCATTTAGCGTATCAATATCTTCATCCGGGAATTCAATTTCCAGCAATTCTTCTATTTCATCCAAACGGGCAAGCCCCCGCATCAGATAGCAGTTTTCCTGCCCCAACCGTATAATGTCATGTTCT
>CAMEWU010000212.1 GCA_945946715.1 uncultured Clostridium sp.
TATGATATTGATATTATTACATCTTCCAAGAAAATGGCAGACATATTCGAGGAGACAATTGCACTGGGTGCGGCTCCAAAGAAAGTGTCAAATTGGTTAATGGTAGAGACCATGCGGCTGTTAAAAGAACACGAGATGGAAGCGGATGAGATTTCATTTTCAGCAGAGAATCTGGCAAAACTGATTCAGTTAGTGGAGTCAAAAGCAATCAATGGAACAGTGGCAAAAGAAGTGTTTGAAAAGGTATTTGCAGAAGATATTAATCCGGAACAATATGTGGAAGAACATGGATTGAAATCTGTAAATGATGAGGGTGCTTTACGAAAAGTGGTGGAAGAAGTCATTGCTGCGAATCCTCAATCCGTAGCAGATTATCGAAATGGTAAGGAAAAAGCCATTGGTTTTCTGGTAGGACAGACCATGAAAGCAATGAAGGGTAAAGCGGACCCTGGTACTGTAAATCAGATGTTAAAGGAATTGTTATAATCCAAGGATATGAAGACAGGGAAAAGAAAAGGGAAAGCATATATTGGACTGTTGGCAGTGCTTGCAACTTTATGTAGTGGCTGCAATCAGAAGGAAGATCAGAGAGTCAGTTATCTCCCCCATACGGAGATGAATATTGTACCTGTTGAGTATGCAATACCAAGTCAGGAGCAGTTAATAGAAGCCTATGTGGAACAAATGACACTGGAAGAAAAAGTAGGACAGTTATTCTATGTGACACTTGGTAATTTGGCTCAGCCGGAAGGTGCAGCTTCTAATGGTATAGTGGCTGTTGATGACGATGAAACTGCTGGAATCTGTCAGTATCATCCTGGGGGAATTATTTTGATGGGAAGCAATATAGAGACCGATGAGCAGGTTCAGGAACTGATATCTGCCCTTCAGGATAATACTTCTGTTCCCTTGTTTATAGGTGTGGATGAGGAAGGTGGAATGGTCAGCCGTTTAGGCAGTTCTGCAGGCATATCCATGTCAAACGTAGGAAGCATGCAGGCAATTGGAGCTACCGGTGATGCAAGTAATGCTTATACAATAGGAGAAACGCTGGCAAATAATTTGCAGGATTATGGATTTAATATGGATTTTGCACCGGTTGCAGATGTATTAACCAATCCATACAATTATGAAATCGGCTCCCGTTCTTTTGGATCGGATGCCTCATTGGTTGCAGATATGGTTTCTCAGGAAATTACCGGTTTGCAAAATAATGGTATTAGTGCAGTGGCAAAGCATTTTCCGGGGCATGGCGGTGTAATAGGCAATAGTCATAACAATCTTCAGTATGTGGAAACATCCGTAGGAGAATTACGGCAACAGGAGTTTTTGGCCTTTCAGGCAGCAATAGAAGCAGATGTGGATTTTATTTTGGTTTCCCATCTGGTATTAACCGATATAGAGCCGGAGTATCCGTCAACGTTGTCAGAACCTGTGGTAACCGGACTATTACGGGAAGAACTGGGGTATGAAGGTGTTATTATTACAGATTCTTTCCAGATGGGTTCCATTACAGAGAATTATTCCCAGGAAGCAGCAGCAGTTTTAGCCATACAGGCAGGCTGTGACATGATTCTGATGCCGTCTGATTATTCGGCATGTTATCAGAGTGTTTTGGAAGCGGTACAGGACGGAAGAATTACGCAGGAACAGTTGGATGAAAGTTGTATGCGAATATTAAAAGCGAAAGTAGAACGAGGAATCCTTACGTTGGAGTAGGATTCCTCGTTTCTTTATGAATAAAATAATATTGGATTAAATATGGAGCTATTCTTTTGTCTGGAGCTTCGTTTCATATTGGTCAAATAAATAGTCATAGATGCTGGCAAAACCAACGAACTCACAGCCATACAGGTATTCTCCATTTTCTAAAACTTCAGTACGAATGACCTTGACTACATATTTTAAGCAGTCGCCGGAATTGTCAAAATGGATAATAGCATTGAAATAATACTCCAATGGAATTTTGGTGGTTGTGGTGAATCCGATTCCTACTTTGGATATATCGAATACATTAAATTCTGCATTTCCAATATTTACCTCTTCATTCTGGTTGAACAGAGATGAAACTTCAAGAGTAAGGGTAATTGGAAGACGTTGAAATCTTCTTTTCTCAGACATTGTAACTCCTCCTTAGCATAAGCATTTTCATTATTATAGCAAATAAGAAAATGATATGCTAGGGCAAATTGTAGAAAAGCGACACATCAACGTTCAACCATTGACAGTTAAAATAAAAAAATAGATAATAAGTATGCTGTTAAATTAAACGAATGAAGATTTACAAGGAGAAGAATCATGTCCGAACAGATAATGGATTATACATATGATGAGGAGGAGCTGCACGAAGAATGCGGTGTCTTTGGAGCTTATGATTTTGATGGAGAAGATGTGGCACCTTCTATTTATTATGGACTGTTTGCTTTACAGCACCGGGGACAGGAAAGCTGTGGTATTGCCGTATCCGATACGGAGGGGCCAAAAGGAAAGGTTCTTTCTTATAAAGGAATGGGACTGGTAAATGAAGTATTTGAACCGGAGAATCTGGAAAAGTTAAAAGGGAACATCGGCGTAGGACATGTAAGATATTCTACTGCAGGTGCCAGTACCAGAGAGAACGCACAGCCATTAGTTTTGAATTATGTGAAAGGTACATTGGCTCTGGCACATAATGAGAATCTTACAAATGCACCGGAATTGAGACGGCAACTGGAATATACAGGAGCAATCTTTCAGACCACCATTGATTCGGAAGTGATTGCATACCATATTGCAAGAGAACGGTTGAATAGTAAAAGTGTAGAGGAAGCAGTGGCAAATGCCATGAAGAAACTGGAAGGTGCATATTCACTGGTGATAATGAGTCCTAGAAAGCTGATTGGTGCCAGAGATCCTTTTGGATTCCGTCCATTATGCATTGGAAAACGAGGAAACACCTATTTCCTTGCATCAGAGAGTTGTGCATTAGATACAGTTGGAGCTGAATTTGTTCGGGATGTAGAACCGGGAGAAATCGTTACGATTTCGAAAGAGCAGGGAATTCAGTCTTTTCGGAATTTATGTCAGGAAAAACATGCCAGATGTATCTTTGAGTATATATATTTTGCAAGACCGGACAGCCATATTGACCAAATGAGCGTATATGAATCAAGAATTATTGCCGGACGTTGCCTAGCAAAGGATCATCCGGTTGACGCTGATTTGGTAGTAGGCG
>CAMEWU010000213.1 GCA_945946715.1 uncultured Clostridium sp.
TGTCATCATTACATATTCCAACCATATAATCCAACAGATGCTCCACTTCTGCTTCCGGTGCCTTCCTTGCACATATATCATCAACTAATGGTTTGTAAGTATTATATGCCAATTCATTAAGTTCTGTAAGCATACGTGCTATTTCCTTAATATCAGAATCCATAGCTTGCGATGTATCATCGTCTTCCCCTGGTGTTATGCACATTTCTTCACACATAAACGCCTCCAATATGCCCTCTTTTAAACATGGACAATATGGACATTTGATTCCCCGCACCAAATTCCGTGGCAAGAAAAAAGTCATCCGGGCAATCGTAGAACAAATAAAAGTCAACGCAGAAGGTGGCACTGCTTACTCTCAAAAATGTTATATCTCACATTCCGGCTGTTACGAGGATGCAAGGGAAGTGGCTGATTTGGTAGAAGCACAGTTTCCCAATCTGGACGGGAACGTAGAAATCTACTATGTGGGAACCACAATTGGAAGCCACACAGGTCCCGGAACGGTAGCCCTGTTTTTCTGGGGAAACGAACGGGTAGACTGACAGAAAATAACAAAATACCATTCCACGCATCGTCTGAAACCTTGATGCCAGACGATTCCCATGGAATGGTATTTTTATTTATATATAAACTTTGTTTACCAGGTACGGGAATTCATTTCTCTAAACTGGGCAACCGTTGAAACATGGGAATTCAAACCTCCATCTACGTTGACAATCTGACCGCTCACATAAGCGCTCTCATCGGAAGCCAGGTATACACACATATGACCAATGTCTTCCGGACATCCATAACGGTTCACCATAATGTTGCTCAGGAATACATCTTTCAATGCCTGAGGTACATAAGCTTCGTTCTCCGGAGTCACAATCAATCCCGGGCGGACACAGTTACAACGGATGTTCTGCTTTCCGTACTGCAGTGCAGTGGACTGGGTCAGCATGTCCACACCTGCCTTCGCACAGGCATACGCGGTAGAACCAAGGTCGCCTCCGCAGGAAGCCATGGAACCAATATTGATGATGGAACCTCCATTCTCATTCTTCTGCATGTAGGGAAGTACACACTTGGTAGCATAGAAGGTGCCACGCACATCACTCTGGAAAACAGCATCCCACATTTCCAGACTTAACTCATCCACACGACCATCCTTCAGACCTACATTGGCAGCATTGTTTACCAGAATGTCAATCTTTCCATACTTCTCAGCGGTATCTGCAAACAATTTCTCAATGCTCTCTGTAACCGTAATATCCATAAAATGATACCAGGCTTCTCCGCCATCCTGGGCAATGCTATCCACAACAGCCTGCCCCTTCTCTTCCCGTCTCCCGCAGATGACTACCTTTGCTCCTTCTGCCGCAAACAGTCTGGCGATTCCAACACCAATTCCACTGGTGGATCCGGTAACAACAGCAACTTTGTCTTGTAATCTGTTCATAACAAATTCCTCCTTTAAATTATGTTTTCTGCTTTTTTCATTCTATCAAATTTTGCCCCTTTTTTCCACAGGAATATTGAGTTTCTCATTATTATGTTTTAAAACACACAAAGACAATGAATTTGACACTACCACCGAATGAAAGAAGGAAAACATATGAACAATCTGTCTGTCAGTACAAACTACCTTTGTTTGTCAACCCGGGGCAGCAACTACAAAATTCCCATTGACACTATTCTTTACATTGAGAGCAACAACAGAATACTTACCATTCACACATTGTCCGAAACTTACCAGTGTTATGAAAAATTGAATACATTGAAAGAACATTTAACTGGAAATAATTTTCTTCGCTGTCATCAAAGTTACCTAGTAGCAATAAATCAGATTATTGGTTATAACAATCAATCTATTACCCTTCGGGATACCGACACCGCCATTCTGGTCAGCCGACAGTATCAAAAGAAAACACGGGATTTCTTAAAGAATCAGCCCTCCTGCGGTACTCTCATCTGCACCTGTGGTATCTATGAAGGTTCCATGATTCGCATTAAAGCAGAACAACGGGTTTTAATCGGCCGGGATGGCAATGTTGTTGATGTGGTTATTAACCTGCCTTTGGTAAGCCGGATTCACTGTGAAATCACCTATCATAAAAAAGAACAGAAATATGAGATTATTGACTACTCCAGCAATGGTACTTTTATTGAGGGCAATACCCGCCTCATCCCGAAATAGGTTTACCTGCTAAATCCGGAAACGGTACTGAGTTTGGGAGATTTCAGCACGACCTATAAACTACTTTAACCAAAGGAGCAATGAGCATGAATTTAGTTAAATGTGAAAATGGACATTACTACAATGCAGAGAAACTGGCGTCCTGTCCGCATTGCGCTAATGAAAAAATACAGGTTCCTGTTCCGGACCTGACTGGTGCCAGACAATCTGCAGTTGACACCTATATACCAGAAAAACAACTTTCTGAAAAATATAAAATAGCCGGTGCATGTCCTCTCGCAGGTTGGCTAGTCTGCATTGATGGCAATATGAAAGGGGACTGCTTCACTCTCTTTACCAGAACAAACTGCATCGGTCGTGATACCAGCATGGATGTTGCCTTATTTCAGGAGCCAACCGTATTACGATACCATCATGCAACGATTCTCGAAATTATTTCCAATCTTTTTTGCTTATGTCCATGATTTTAAACCTCCTCAGTCTCATGTTAGTCTCACCAAGTCTCAAATCTCATGAGACTTCGTTGAGACTAACTCCAGAATACTCTTGGATGCCTCCTAATTCACACATTTCTAATATTTTTTCTTCTCCTAGCGTGAATCAAAATATATTAATATAATGTCAACAGAGGTATGTCGCAAATAATTCGGACCTAAGAGTGCTCCAAGACCCTGCCTCTGTATCCAGCGTTAGTGTTCTTCGAAAATGCTATTTTCTCAATGGAATGATACCTCTTTGAAACACTTAACCCTTACCTCTGTTGATATCGTTTTAGGAACAAATCGTTGCAAACAAATTTCTGGAACAACCTTTGATATGAATATTTGGATATAATTATCTCGAATTTACCATGAAATTAATTGTAACATCTTGAATTATCATACATAACATGATAATATCTAATTAAACAGAAAGCACCCACTCCAAAGGTGGATGCTCCGAGTTTAGGTTAATGAATGTCCTTAAGGACACCGCCTATCCTGTTGGCAGACAGGATAGGCATTTTTATTTGCGCTTGTTT
>CAMEWU010000214.1 GCA_945946715.1 uncultured Clostridium sp.
CTTAAATACTGGCTTTCTTCTAACCTAACATTAGTATAACTTGAGCACCTGTTGCCTTCATATAGTTAACTCCTTTTCCTTATAATTGGATTTGGAGTTAGTATGTGGAAAGTTATGTTTCTTATGCAAAAAACATCAAAATTTCGATTTATTCTTTTATATCACCTTCATGAATTACCCGTTTCTCCATTCAATAAACTGATAACTTTCCAGAATCTGAAAATACTTTGCCAGCCGTTCATATAATGGTTCCGCTTTTTCACCGAATTCTTCCTTTACAAATTCTCCCAATTCTATAATATTCTTCTCCCCATCTAACAGAGGCCAGAGAAAGCTTCCCATCTCATCCAGATGGATATGGCTTATCTTCGGCTTCTTTAACAATTTCTGTGCAACCCGGTTGAACACCCCTGTATTTTCAATATTAAGAGAAACCATTCCGGTTTCATCTGCAGACCATTTTACACGCTTTGAACGCACAGGAATCCGCTCCAAATAATTCTCTCTTTTCTTATTCTTCATATTTTATAATCAATCCTTTTTCCGTTTCTTAAAGATAGAAAACTTCAACAGAGACAAAATCACCAAAGCAAATACTCCCAGACTTGCAATTGTTCCAAGCGGTTCCGGCAAATGAATCATACCGGATAGGTCAATCACCTCATGAAGACCAAGTATTGCAAGAATTGCCAGTAAAATACCTATCAGACCTTCACCGGCAATCATACCGGAACAGAACAGAATACCATCACTAATCATGGCTTTCTTCTCCTCTTCTTTACCCTTATTCTTATCAAAGAATAACCGAATCAATCCTCCAACCATGATACATGTATTCAAATGGACAGGAAGGTAAATACCAATCGCCACCGGCAAAACCGGTATTCCAAGAATCTCAACAATAACCGCAATGCAGGCACCAATAATAACCAGACTCCAAGGAAGGCTGTTCTCCATAACCCCCTCAATAATCATCTTCATCAGTGTTGCCTGTGGTGCTGCCAGCTCTGTTGATCCAAATCCCCAGGCAGAGTCTAACAGATACAAGGTTCCACCAATTGCCAAAGCAGCTGCTATCACACCAATCACTTCACCAATCTGCTGCTTCTTCGGTGTGGCCCCTAACAAATATCCGGTTTTCAAGTCCTGAGAAGTATCTCCGGAAATGCTTGCCACAATACAGATAATGGAACCAATGGCAATTGCTCCCTGCATTCCGTGGACCCCTGTATCACCTGTTAACTTTAGAATAACGGTAGTAATCAGCAGTGTTGCAATTGCCATACCGGATACCGGATTATTACTGCTGCCCACTAAACCTACCATTCGGGAAGATACAGCAGCAAAGAAAAATCCAAAGATTACTACTATCACAGCACCTACCAATGTAACCGGAATGGCAGGGACCAACCAAATTAGCAGAGTAATTCCAACAATACATGGTATGATTATCTTCATACTCAAATCCCTTGCGGTACGGGAAGAATCATCATTGGTTGTACCCAGCATACCTCTGACGGCATCCCGAAAAGTACGGATAATCAGAGGCAGTGATTTTATCAGGCTAATGATTCCACCGGCTGCCAGTGCACCGGCACCAATGTATCGAATATAATTACTCCAAATGCCGGAAGCACCTTTTTCCGCAAAAATCTCTCCAATGGTTACATCACCGGGATACAAAATCAATTGCGAGCCAAATACAACAATCATAGGAATCAAAACCAGCCAGCTTAAGATACCGCCAGCAAACATATAGGATGCAATTTTCGGCCCACAAATATAACCTACACTCATAACTGCCGGATATATCTGACTTCCGATTTCCCCTGCATATCCTTTCACACGAAAAGATACTTCACCGGCAACCAGCTTTAATCCATCAATTATAAATTTAAAGAATGCTGCAAATCCCATTCCTGCAAATACTGTAGATGCATTTGCACCACCTTCTTCACCAGCAAGCAAAACTTCAGCACAGGCTTTTCCTTCCGGATAAGGAAGAACACTATGTTCTTTTACAATCAAAGCATTTCGTAACGGAACCATAAAGAATACACCCAGAAGTCCACCTAACAATGCAATTAATGTAATCTCCAGAATGCCGGGAGGATTCATTCTTCCTTCAGCTGCCCACAAAAATAAAGCAGGCAGTGTAAAAATCGCACCTGCTGCTAACGACTCACCGGCAGAGCCGGTTGTCTGTACCATATTGCATTCTAAAATGGAATTTTTTTTCATTATAATGCGGATCATACCCATTGCAATTACGGCTGCCGGAATAGAAGCAGAAACTGTCATGCCAACCCGCAGACCCAAATAGGCATTTGCCGCACCAAAGACTACCGCAAGAATTACACCGGTAACAATGGATGTCACTGTAATTTCCGGTGTTACTTTCTCTGCCGGTATATATGGTTGAAAATGTTTATCCTGACTCATATATATTCTCCTTACCACTGTATTCATCCTATAATTTTATCAAACTATCCGATTTTATACAAGTAGCAATATATGGGTCCTATAGAAACATATTTAATTATTACGATATCCATCCGGATTCACGGTCTGCCATTTCCATGAATCTTTACACATATCTTCAATATTCTTCTCTGCTGCCCAGCCCAGCTCACACTTTGCTTTCGAAGCATCGCAATAGCAGGTTGCAATATCGCCTGCCCGCCTCGGCTTTATTTCATATGGCAACGACTTACCACATGCTTTCTCATAAGCATGCAGCACATCCAATACACTATATCCATTTCCGGTTCCCAGATTATAGATATTCACTCCGGAGCCGGGTTCCAGCTTCTTTAATGCCTTTACATGTCCCTTTGCCAAATCGACTACATGGATATAATCACGCACCCCTGTACCATCCGGTGTTGGATAATCATTTCCAAATACACCCAGACACTTTAATTTACCAATGGCAACCTGTGCAATATATGGAACCAGATTGTTAGGGATTCCTTTCGGATCCTCTCCAATCAAACCACTTTCATGTGCTCCAATGGGATTAAAATACCGTAATAATACAATATTCCATTCCGGATCAGATACATAAATGTCCGTTAAAATCTGTTCCAGCATTCCCTTTGTCTGACCATATGGATTAGTAATAATCCCTTTGGGACATTCTTCTGTAATCGGCACAAATGCAGGATCTCCATATACAGTTGCAGAAGAACTGAAAATAAT
>CAMEWU010000215.1 GCA_945946715.1 uncultured Clostridium sp.
TACCAAAAAATACATTATATTGGCTATGAAGAACAAATAAACGGAGGGGTTTCACCAATAGCACCATACATGCTGCGATAATATTCATCCCTATGGTTATCCAGCCTGCCCAATTCAGACATTCATACCATTTCTGATTCTTCAGCAATATCACTCCACCAACAGCTAATAGTACTCCTATGCCACAGATCCATTTACACCATTTATAAATCTGCTGCCAGACAAATATATCTTTTTCTAAATCAGAACCGGAATCATATGTAGATAGCCCTACAATCTCCCCTTCTCCTATAATTTGCTGAATAATTCCATCATAGTTCAGTTCTGCCTCAAATGCAGATACCCCTGTACTCAATTCCATCTGCTGTGCTTCATATAAATAGTTATATAACTCCCGTCTTGGTGTCAAAATTAAAAATGTAGTAGCCAAAATGGACAGGGCAATTATCAAAGCAATCAGAATTTTAATTATCAATATTTTCTTCATTTGTGCTCCATGTTCCCTTTCCTTTTACAAATGGACACAAATCTTTGTTCCACTTCGTCATTATATAGATATCCCAGTTTTTCTATATTTTCTGCCGGCACAAAACCACCTGCCATAGTAGCATGTCCACCGCCTGAGCCAATGCCATCTAATGCTTCTGCTATAATTTCTCCTGCATTTAACCAACTCAACTCACTGCGAACCGAGAATTTAAGACCATCCTCCCTGGTTGCATACACCACTGAAAATTCTACTACATCTAAATCCAAAATAAAGTCAGATACCATAGCAATCAATCCATCCGGACAATCAAAAGGAATTTCAGCAAAGCCGATATTATCAAATATTTTAATATTTTCTATAGCAGCCCCGTATGCCTGTAAATCCTTCAACTCCATATTACTGTTGCTCATTGCCGATAATTTATCTTCATCCACATATTCATATAAATAAGAAAACATATCGATATCCAGAGGAGTAACTCCTCTGGTCAGATTATTTGTATCCACCCGCAACCCATACAACAATGCTGTTGCCGTATTAGAATCCAAGGGAGTATTACTTTCCTTAAAATACTCTGTAATCAGAGTCGCACATGCGCCTGTATAACGAACATCCTTATATAGATAGTCACATGGAATCACTGTCGGATGATGGTCAATACACGCTACTTCTTCACCAATAAAATCTGTAATATTGGCATTATACTTCTGTGCATCCACAGTTACTATATAATCTGTCTCCTGCATATCTGTAATATCGGCTATATTATAAATTTCAAACTGAAAAACATCCAACATTCTTTTGGTACTTAGTTTTTCAATTTTACCGTCATAGCAGAGAATAGAATCTACTTTATGATTCTTTAAAAACACCTGCAAGCCCAGTGCACTTGCCATCGCATCCGGATCCGGATAATTATGTGTCTGAATATATACTTTATGTCCTTTTAGCAAAGAAACCAGTTTTTTCCAATCCATATCTAAAGTTTCCTTCCTCTTATCTTAATCTAAACTATAAGTATACTATAGCATTGCCGCCTTTTTCTGTAAAGATTCTCTATATGCATTTTCTTTTGGCTGCTACTTTTTTGCTGCCATTTTGATCTTCAAGCAACAAAAAAAAGAGCCAAGAGCATTGATTTCACAACATTCTTGGCTCATAAGTCCAGTGCGGAAGATGGGACTTGAACCCACACGACATTGCTGCCACAAGATCCTTAGTCTTGCTCGTCTGCCAGTTCCGACACTTCCGCATGCCGGTGCTATCACACGCAACTCATTAATTATACCTAATGCCCTTCTATTTGTCAATCTTTTTCTAATAAATAAAACACTGTACCCAATAGTATCCATAGGCAGAATTCGGGTCATAGTAGCATGCAATGCCTATCTGGGTAAAGTCCCCATTCATGATATTATCCCGATGTCCTTGTGAATTCATCCATGCATCCATAACAGAAGTGGCAGACGCCTGTCCTGCAGCAATATTCTCTCCTGCACCGGAATAACTGACTCCTGCCTCATCAAATGCAGTAAAACAACTGCTTCCATCCGGGCGGGTATGTGAAAAGCTCTGTACCGTCTCAGCCGCCCTTACTTTTGCTGCCGAAACCAGACTGTTATTCATTGTTAATGGGTCTAATCCTTCTTCACCTCGTTTTTCATTTACAATCGCTAATACTGCTTCTGCATAAGAATCCACATAGTAAGCAGAAGCTTCCGTTGTTGCTTCCGTCGTTGCTTCGGTCGTGGATTCCGTTGTGGTTGCTGTAGTCGCGGCAGTAGTCGATGCATTTCCGGTATTCTCTTTCTGGTTTTCATTGTTACCGGTTGAATTCGTATTAGAGGAAGTGCCTTCTTTCCCTGTTTCGGTTGCTTCACCGGCATCATTGTTGCCTTCTTGATTTTCATCCTCCGCTGTATTAGTATCCGGCACACTATCCTTAATCCAAACCACTACCCTGTCACTAATACCACTATATTCATCTTCGACGGTAATAGTTACCTTTCCACAGCTTATTCCTTTGATTGTACCATCCGATTCCACACTACAGATAGAATCATCTGAGGACTTGAATTGCAATTGGTACACTGTATCCTCTTGCTGTATAACTGTAACTTCTAGTTTAGTACTTTCTCCCGGCTGTAATTCAATAAAACCGGTTGCCGCCTGAATATCTTCTATCATACTTTGCTGCTCTGAAGCAAAATCTTTCTTTTCATCTACATGATTTGAGGTTATTTCCTCCTGTCCTGCTTCACCATTCTGCTTCACCTGACATCCACTGACAGCTAAAACAGATATTATGCCAATTAAACTCCATATTTTCCACTTCATCATACGTACCATATACATGCCCCCATTCTACTATAATTCGTTTTTGATTACGCATTTCTGTTATGTCCTAAGTATACAATATAGGCACGCCAAAATACTACCAAAATATAAAAATTCCAGAACATTTCTGTTCTGGAATTTTATACATATCAATTTGTTTTTAGATATTTGCTTTTGCAACATCTACTAATTTAGCAAATCCATCTGCATCACTAATAGCCATTTCAGAAAGCATCTTTCTGTTAATATCAACACCGGCTACCTTTAAGCCATGCATTAACTTGCTGTAAGAGATACCATTCATTCTTGCTGCTGCATTGATACGAGCAATCCATAACTGTCTGAACTGTCTCTTTCTCTCCTT
>CAMEWU010000216.1 GCA_945946715.1 uncultured Clostridium sp.
GCCACAGTCACGCCAGTTTACTTATCAATCAGGGGTGTGATGCACTTATCCTCGCTGACAGACTTGGACATGAAAAGGTATACACAACACTGAATACTTACTCCCATCTGTTCCCACACAAACAGCAGGAGCTTGTCAGCAATTTGGAACAACTTGCAGCTACAGTTGGTGTCACACCAACACCGGAGCCGCCAATGGGTAATCCTCTGCTTGAAACCATGGGAGTTTCCTATGGTGGTAACGTGGCAAGTGGTTCAGTTACTCCGGATACAGCATATGCCAATGCAGGACTTCCATATGGTCCTATACCAAAAGAAACAGCATCAGGAAAAGTAATCCCGATGCCTCAAAGAAAAGCTATCTAAAAAACAAAACGATTTGAAATAGAGTAGTTGCAGTTAGTAGCAAAATAGTAGCAGAGCAAAAGAAAAAGTCCGGGAATGCCCTGTTTATAAGGCTTCCCAGACTTGTGGCTACTATTCAAACTCAATCGTCCCCGGTGGCTTACTGGTCAAATCATAGAATACCCGGTTGACTCCTCTTACCTCATTTATAATTCTGCTCATCACCGTCTGCAGAACTTCAAATGGAATCTCTGCACTTTCAGCAGTCATGAAGTCAATAGTCTTTACCGCACGAAGTGCCACTGCATAATCGTAGGTTCTCTCGTCACCCATGACACCTACGGAACGCATGTTGGTAAGCGCTGCAAAGTACTGGTTTGGCATCCAGCTTGGAGCTGTACCATTTGCTTCTTTATATTCTGCTGCCGCCTTATCGATTTCCCCTCGATAAATGGCATCTGCCTCCTGTACAATCTTTACCTTCTCGGCAGTTACTTCGCCGATAATTCGGATTCCCAGTCCCGGTCCCGGGAATGGTTGACGGAATACCAGTTTTTCCGGAATACCAAGCTCTAATCCTGCCTTACGAACCTCATCCTTGAACAGATTCCGAAGTGGCTCGATGATTTCCTTGAAATCTACATAATCCGGCAAACCACCTACATTGTGATGAGATTTAATCACTGCTGACTCACCGCCCAAACCGGATTCTACTACATCCGGATAAATGGTTCCCTGTGCCAGGAAATCTACAGCTCCAATCTTCTTTGCTTCTTCCTCGAATACACGAATGAATTCCTCACCGATGATTTTCCGTTTGCTTTCCGGTTCCGTTACCCCTGCTAATTTGCTGTAATACCGCTCCTGTGCATTGACACGAATAAAATTCAAGTCAAAATCGCCTGCCGGACCGAATACGGCTTCTACTTCATCTCCTTCATCTTTTCGGAGAAGTCCATGGTCAACGAATACACAAGTCAACTGCTTGCCGATGGCTCTTGATAACAGACCTGCTGCCACAGAGGAATCCACACCGCCGGACAACGCCAATAACACTTTTCCATTTCCAACCTTCTCACGAATGGCTTTAATGGAATCTTCCACAAAGGTATCCATTCTCCAATCACCGGCACAGCCACAGATATTTCGTACAAAATTAAATAACATCTTGGAGCCTTCCGGTGTATGCAGTACCTCAGGATGGAACTGAATTGCATACAAGCCACTTTCTACATTTTCACAGGCAGCTACCGGACAATTATCGGTAGTCGCTATGGATTTGAAGCCCGGTGCCATTTGTGAGATATAATCAAAATGGCTCATCCAGCACGTTGTATTCTCAGCAACATCTGCAAATAAAGCAGAACTCTTATCCACATGAATATCTGTCTTACCATACTCTCTGGCGGTTGCCCGTTCTACCTTTCCTCCTAAGACAAGGTTCATCAACTGTGCACCATAACACAATCCCAATACCGGAATCCCCATTTCAAATAATTCCTTGGAGTAGGTTGGTGCACCTTCCTCGTAACAGCTATTTGGCCCACCGGTCAGAATGATTCCCTTAGGATTCATTGCCCGAAGCTTTTCTATATCTGTTTTATACGAGTAGATTTCACAATACACATTACACTCTCTTACTCGTCTGGCAACTAACTGATTGTACTGCCCGCCAAAGTCCAGTACGATAATTAATTCCTGCTTCATAATTCTTATCCTTTCTGTCTCTCCTTATTCTGCTTCCGAATCTGCGCCTGCCTTTTCACCCTGACCCGGCATTTGTCCATTCATAATCATCTCATGCTCTTTTTCCAATTCCTGAGCCAGCTGATAAAAAGTCCATTTCTTATTGGTTCCGGTCATAACGCATTTTAACGGAATGCCCTCTAACCCTCGTTTCTTAATATTGGTTAACATCAGGTCAATCCGTTTGGAAATGGTAAAGTTATGCATTACCATAACCTCTTTTCCAAATGGGGGATACTGCTCCGGATTCGGATTCTCCTCCATATCCTTAACCCCTGCCAAATATCCTACGGTCTGTCCTAACTGGTCATCGTGAATTGTTTTCACACGAATTCCCATCTGAACAAGAACATATTGTAATTCTCTGGTTCTCTGTGGGTCTGTAAACCCATACAGCAGTACCATTTCACCTGTTGGTCTATGCATTTACAATTCCTCCTTTACATAACGGTCACTTATATTTTCAAATTCTTTAGATATTTTCAAACTCATTAGCTTCTTTCAGCACCTGTAAAAATGGACGGAACGCAGAAGGGATTGCTACCTCTGCTTCCATTTCCTCTAAGGTCACCCATTGGAAGTCCTTACACATCTTTCCACATGCCAGATAATAAGCAGTCATTCGCCATTCCACATGAGAAAATACATGGGTATACTGTAGATTCATCTTCATTTGTTCCGGCACTGTCTGCCACTGTGTTGCCAGGTCTGCCGCCTGCTGTTCTATCAAAATTCCTTCTACGTTTGGGAATTCCCACATTCCGGATAGCAGTCCTTTCTTTCCTCGTTTTCGCACTGCAAACCGGTCACCACATTGTAGAATGAATACGGTCTTATCTTCTTTTTTTCGGCTCTTTTTCTCATCCCGAACCGGATACTGTTGCCAACTGCCATGCTGATTGGAGAGGCACAGTTCCTGCAATGGACATTCCTCACATTTAGGTGCTCCATTGGGCACGCATACGGTTGCTCCCAGCTCCATAAATGCCTGTGTCAGCATTCCGCAGTTTCCTTTGGTATATACCTGAACCAATTCCTCTCGAATCTGCTTCTTGGTGGATTGCTTATCAATATTG
>CAMEWU010000217.1 GCA_945946715.1 uncultured Clostridium sp.
CAGAACAAACATACATCCGGAATAATAAATCACCTGTATGGAATACACATCTACACCATATCCATAACAAATATATAATACTATTAATACAAAAACAAAAAACAAATGTGTAAACAAGGCTGATGATACCTTTACAATTGGAAGAATCGATATTTTAAAAACAACCTTCTTAACCAGATAACTATATTCAATTAATGTACCGGTTCCACCACCTAATGCTTCTGAAAAGAAAAACCAAGGAATCAGTCCGGAAGCAAACCATAAAATAAACGGAAAATTATCAATTGGATTGGAACGCAATCCTACCTGAAATACAAACCAATATACAACTATGGTAATGATTGGATTTACAAATGCCCATACAACTCCCAGATAGGAACCGGCAAATCTTGTTTTAATATCATTCTTGGCTAATTTTAAAATTAATTTACGATTCTGAAATAATTCAGCCGGTAATACAGCCAGTTTTTTAATGTACACAAACGCAATCAGTAAATAAATATCAAGAACAACGCAAATCGCAATATTTTTAATCATACTACCATTGTATTGAAAAATAAAATAATTCGATACAACTGCAACAACGAAAATAATAATTGCCGCAAGTATTCTCTTTTTACTCATAATCTTTAATTCCACTCCATTTCTGGTCTTTCTCAGAAATTGTCAAATCATCTTTTGTCATACCTTCCGGCATTGGCCACTCTACTCCAATTTCCGGATCATCCCATTTCAAGCCGCCTTCATCATTTGGATGATAAAAATCCGTACACTTATAGGCAAATTCTGCATGGTCAGACAATACGATAAAGCCATGTGCAAAATTCTTTGGAATAAAGAACTGCTTCTTATTTTCTGCACTTAACCGTACACCAAACCATTTACCAAAGGTTTTCGAATCTTTTCGCAAATCCACAGCCACATCGAACACTTCACCACTGACAACCCGTACCAGCTTGTCCTGTGGATACTCCTTTTGAAAATGAAGCCCCCGTAAAACACCTTTGATAGAACTGGACTGGTTATCCTGTACGAATTCCATATCGATTCCTGCTTCCTTATAATCATTATAATTATAAGTCTCCATGAAATAGCCCCGTTCGTCACCGAATACCTGCGGTGTAATAATCTTTAATCCTTCTATCTCACATGTTTCTACTGTTATTTTGCCCATTTCAAGCACTCCTTTTTCAACCTAAATAATTCTCTCTGTTTTCTGTTACTTCTACTATTACAGACCGTTTGCCACATCTACCAGATACTGTCCATAGGCAGTCTTCATCAGTGGCTCTGCCAGCTTTAATAACTGTTCCTTGTCAATAAATCCCCGCTTATAAGCAATCTCCTCGATGCAGGAAATATATAATCCCTGACGTTTCTGGAAAGCAGCTACGAAATCAGCAGCATCCAGAAGCATGTCATGATTTCCTGTATCCAACCATGCAAATCCTCTTCCCAGTGTCTCTACCATCAGAGTTCCCCTGCGAAGATACTCATTATTCACGGATGTAATTTCAATCTCTCCTCTTGCAGACGGCTTCACATTCTTAGCGATTTCTACTACGTCATTGTCATAGAAGTACAATCCCGGTACAGCATAATTTGACTTTGGATGCTCCGGCTTTTCTTCAATGGATAATGCCTTTCCATTTTCATCGAATTCTACCACTCCATACTCTCTTGGGTCTTTTACATAGTATCCGAATATGGTTGCTCCCTGTTCTCTGGATGCTGCATTCTTTAATACTTTCGAAAAGCTCTGTCCATAGAAGATATTATCTCCAAGGACTAATGCTACATTGTCATTTCCAATAAACTGTTCACCAACGATGAATGCATCCGCCAGCCCACGAGGTACCTCTTGAACTGCATATTCAAACCGCATACCAAGCTGCTCACCGGAACCTAGTAACTCTTTAAATACCGGCAAATCACGAGGGGTAGAGATAATCAATACCTCCCGGATTCCTGCCAGCATTAAGGTCGACAATGGATAATAAATCATAGGTTTATCATAAACCGGCATAATCTGCTTGGAAATTGCTTTTGTTAACGGATATAATCTGGTTCCGGAACCACCTGCTAATATAATACCTTTCATACTCTTTCTCCTTTTATCTCTTCTGTACACACCGAGTGGAGATATACGCTTTCCGTATATCTCCACACCGCTGTCTACTTATTCTTATACATTTCCTCGTAATACTTCTGATAATCACCACTGGTAACATTCTTCATCCAGTCCTCATGTTCAAAGAACCATGCGATTGTCTTCCGGATTCCATCCTTGAACATAGTTTCCGGATACCATCCGATTTCTTCTTTAATCTTGTCCGGTGCAATGGCATATCGTCTGTCATGTCCCTTCCGGTCTTCTACATAAGTGATTAAATCCTTGCTTACTAATTCTTTTCTTGGGTCTCCCTCAGGAAGCATCTCCTGCAAGGTTTCCAGAATAATATTGATGATTTCTATATTCTGTTTTTCGTTATGTCCGCCGATATTATAGCGTTCGCCCAGACGTCCCTGCTCCTGTACCATATCAATGGCTTTTGCATGGTCATCCACATATAACCAGTCTCTTACATTCTTACCATCACCATATACCGGAAGCTTCTTTCCCTGTAATGCATTATTGATAATTAATGGAATCAGCTTTTCCGGGAATTGATATGGTCCATAGTTATTACTGCAGTTTGTAATATTGGCCGGGAACTTATAGGTATCGATATAAGCCTTTACCAACATGTCCGATGATGCCTTGCTGGCAGAATATGGACTATGAGGGTCAATCGGTGTTGTCTCATAGAAGAAGGTTCCATCTTCTTCTAAGGAACCATATACCTCATCTGTTGACACATGCAAGAACTTCTTATCTGCCTTAAAAGTTCCATCCGGCAGTTCCCATGCAGCCTTTGCCGCATTCAGCATAACCAAGGTTCCTAAGACATTGGTTTTTACAAATACTTCCGGATTCTTAATGCTTCGATCTACATGACTTTCAGCTGCAAAATGTACTACCCGGTCGATGTCATGCTCTTCAAATATTTTCTGAATTGCCTCGCTGTCACAGATATCTACCTTATAAAACTGATAATTCTCACGATCCTCA
>CAMEWU010000218.1 GCA_945946715.1 uncultured Clostridium sp.
GTGAAAGTGTGAGTTCTTTCAATTCTACTTCTTTGCACTTTTTAGATGCCTGCTGTCCGGCATTACGTCCGAATACGATAATATCAAGAAGTGAGTTGCCCATCAGTCTGTTTCTTCCATGGATTCCTCCTACAGCTTCGCCGGCAACATAGAGATTTTCTACACCTGACATACCGTCAGCAGTGATTTTGATACCACCATTCTGGTAATGGAGAGTCGGATATACGACGATTGGAACTTCTCTCATATCAATGTCATATCTCATGTACATTCTTAACATTCCAGGAAGTCTCTTTTCGAGAGTGCCCTTTCCGTGAATCATATCAATCATCGGAGTATCCAGCCATACACCATCAGCCACAGGAGTATGAACACCAAGACCTCTGTCCTTTGTCTCACGGATAATTCCTGATGCAGCCACATCTCTTGTCTCCAATGGATGCATGAATACTTCACCTTCTCTGTTTACAAACATAGCACCCATAGAACGTACTTTTTCAGTAACGAGTGCACCGTAAATCTGAGCCGGGAATGCAACACCTGTCGGGTGATACTGTAAAGTATCCTGATATAATAATTCTGCACCTGCACGATAAGCCATTACAAGACCATCAGCTGTTGCACCGTAGTGGTTAGATGTAGGGAATCCCTGATAATGCATACGTCCAGCACCACCGGTAGCCATAACTACTGTCTTTGCTCTTGCTACGAGAATTTCCTTTGTTTCCATATTCATAAGAACAGCACCGGCAACTTTTCCGTCTGTGTCTTTAATTAATTCAATTGCAGCTGTAAAATCAACTACCGGAATTCCTCTGTTGAATACTTCGTCTCTTAAGACTCTCATAATCTCAGCACCTGAATAGTCTGCAGCTGCATGCATTCTCTTTCTTGAAGTACCGCCGCCATGGGTAGTAATCATATTTCCGTTTTCATCTTTATCAAATAAAACACCTAACTTGTCTAACCAGTTTACGGCACCAGGACCATCACAGACAAGTTTCTTAACAAGTTCCGGAACATTTGCAAAATGTCCGCCACCCATAACGTCAAGGTAATGCTGCTGCGGAGAATCATTTTCTTTATCCGCTGCCTGAATACCACCTTCTGCCATCATCGTATTTGCATCACCGATACGAAGCTTTGTAACGATCATTACATTTGCCCCGCCCTCGTTTGCTTCGATTGCAGCTGATGCACCGGCTCCGCCGCCACCGATGACAAGCACATCCACATCATAATCAGGATTTTTTAAATCAATATCCATATCTTTGATACGGCTGTTGGCCTGAAGCATGGCAACTAATTCCTTCGGTGCTTTCTGCCCTTTATTTGGACCTATTTTGATTTCCTCAAAGCTTGAAGTATTATAATCAGGATGGAATTTTTCCAATAAAGCATCTTTTTCTTCTGCTGTCATACGCCTTGGTTCTGGACCATTGACACGAGCAGCTCTGGAAGCTTCTACTTTTTTGATAGAATCTAACATTTCCTGTGTATATGGTAAACTCATTTTGTCATCCTCCTTTATTTCTCAATTTCTCTGTTATTGTACATTTCTTTAATCTCTTCTAAAGGCTTCGCCATAACAGCTTCGATAAGTTCTTCAAATTCACCTTTCTCGATTGCATTTACTCTCTCTGTGAGATGTTTTGCTTCAGGTTTGATATACTTACCGGTAAGTCTTCTGGCAAGAAGAGCTACCTGTGGATGAGAAATTCCAGCAGGACAACGTGAGGAACATACACCACACATTACGCAGTCAAAAGATTCTTCCGCACATTTCTCGTATTCACCTCTCTGGGCATATGCAATATACTGCATTACATTTAACTGCTGTGTACAGGCCTTTGTACAGGCATTACATCCTACACAGCTGTAAATTTCAGGATATAACTGCATCATAATCTGCTCAGTCGGTTTGATTTCATTGATATCATAAATCTTCTTCTCTAATGGGAAGAATGGTAAAGAAGCAACATACATATTGTCTTCCACTTTTGTAGAACATGCAAGACATCCATGTAATTCACTTTCTCCCTTAATTCTGTAAATAGTAGCACAAGCACCACAGAAACCGTTTCTACATCCGCATCCGCGAACTAACTGGTATCCTGAATATTCAAAAGCTTCCATAATCGTTAAGCTAGCCGGTACTTCGTACTTTTTTCCGTATAAATAAACGTTAACCATATCTGCCATGATTTGAACCTTCCTCTCTGTTATTGTATTATATTAAGTATTAGTATTCATCCGGTAATTCGTCAATCTGATCAAATCTGAATACAGGACCATCTTTGCACACATACTTGGAACCTACATTACAACGTCCGCATTTGCCGACACCGCATTTCATACGAAGCTCCAGTGTTGTATAAACCTGTTCTTTCTTAAAGCCCAGCTCCTGCAGTCCGGCAAGAGTAAACTTAATCATGATTGGAGGACCACAGATCAGAACTGTGGAATCAACATTCAGATTTAGTTCCTTTACGTAATTTGGAACAAATCCTACATGACCATCCCAGCCTTCCTGTTCACGGTCAATGGTAAGATGAACATTGACACCTTCTGTTTTTTCCCATTCATCAATAATTTCCTGATAATCAACTAAATCGTCAGCGGAACGGGAACCATAAACAATGTCGATATTTCCGTAATCAGCTCGCTTATCACGACAGTAATTAATTACAGAACGAAGAGGTGCAAGACCGATACCACCCGCAATAAAAATGAGATTTTTTCCTTTTAATTCTGTATCTACAGGGAATGGATTTCCATAAGGTCCTCTGATTGTAATCATCTGACCAACTTCCATCTGATGAAGCCAGTCTGTAAGACAACCGCATTTTTTAATGGAAAATTCCATAAACTCTGTATTTGTCGGAGAGGAAGTAATCGAGAACATAGCCTCACCGACACCAGGAATAGAAAGCATGGCACACTGACCAGGCATATGTTCAAATGCTTTTTTTCCATCCTGTGTAACTACACGGAATGTTTTAACATCCGGTGTATCCTGACGAACGTCTGTGACAACGCCAATTTTTGGTATTAATACTTCACTCATTAGTTGTCACCTCCCAAAGCCTTTATTACCTTTG
>CAMEWU010000219.1 GCA_945946715.1 uncultured Clostridium sp.
AGCCAATATGTTTTTTATGATGGTCATATATCAGATGGTTAATTACATCCTTCAGACCTTGAGTGCTGTCAATGATAAGGGATGGAAAACCAGGATATTCTGATTCCAAAGTAAGGATTGGGATATCTTTAAAACGGTTAAGGAAAGCGATATTATCAGCATCATCCAAAAAGGTACCAATGGTACCAATCGAAACAATTAATGCATCAATGGATTCTGGTTTGGCGTAATAAAAGATAGAATTATATTGATAGTCATACTTTGCATTTGCCGGATCGTTGTAAGCAGCATTAATGTACATACCTGGGAAAATGACCAGATTAACATCCAGTTCTTTTGCTGCATAATCCACGCCTTTACAGATGTCATAAGCGTAATCATTATCCAAATGACATATAAATAATCCAATAGTTAACCGTTTTTTTGACATAACAACACCTCCCCTGAATCACTATTTTTATTTTAACACAGATTTGTAAATAATTGTACAAGAAAATGTCAAAAAGGTGTAAAAAAACATCGAGTTATACAAAAAAACAAAAAAAAGGAATCACAGGTTTGAAACAGCGTCTTATTCTTTACAAATCGGAAATCATATTCTATAATAAACGATGTATTTGCTGACAAATTTTATCGGTAAATATAGAAAAATGATAGAAAATATAATTGCAGGAGGAACAGAACATGGATTACAAGAATGCCGGAGTTGATATCGAAGCAGGATATAAATCCGTAGAATTAATGAAGGAGCATATTGCAAAAACAATGCGCCCGGAAGTACTGACGAATATTGGCGGTTTTTCAGGAGCATTTTCTATGGAAAAGTTCAAGCAGATGGAAAAACCAACCCTGGTTTCCGGAACCGATGGTGTTGGCACAAAACTGAAGCTGGCATTTATTATGGATAAGCATGATACAATCGGAATTGACTGTGTGGCAATGTGTGTAAATGATATTGCCTGTGCTGGTGGTGAACCATTGTTCTTCCTGGACTATATTGCCTGCGGTAAGAATTATCCGGAAAAAATAGCTACAATAGTAAGCGGTGTAGCAGATGGCTGTGCACAGTCAGATGCAGCATTAATCGGTGGTGAAACTGCGGAAATGCCTGGATTTTATCCGGAGGATGAATATGATTTGGCAGGTTTTGCAGTTGGTATTGTAGATGAAAAGGATTTGATAACAGGTGCTAATATTAAGCCGGGAGATACCCTGATTGGTATTGCGTCCAGTGGTGTTCACAGTAATGGATTTTCTTTGGTTCGTAAGGTATTTGAAATGTCTGCAGAATCTTTGAATACATACTATGATGAATTAGGAAAGACATTGGGAGAAGCGTTGCTGGCACCAACGAAAATATATGTAAAAGCACTGCGGTCTGTAAAAGAAGCAGGTATTGTAATTAAAGGTTGCAGTCACATCACTGGTGGCGGATTCTATGAAAATATTCCAAGAATGTTACCGGATGGAGTTCGTGCAGTAGTAGAAAAGGATTCTTATCCGGTTCTTCCAATCTTTAAATTGATGCAGAAGACTGGTAATATCGAAGAAAAGATGATGTATAATACCTACAACATGGGACTTGGTATGGTGCTGGCGATTGATCCGGCAGATACGGAAAAGACACTGGAAGCATTGAAAGCAGCTGGTGAAGAAGCATATGTTGTGGGAAGAATTGAAGCTGGAGAAAAAGGAGTAACTGTATGCTGAGAATTGCAGTAATGGTATCTGGCGGTGGTACGAACCTACAGGCAATCATTGACCGGGTAGCGGATGGAAGTATCCGTAATACAGAAATAGCAGTTGTAATTAGTAATAATTACGGTGTGAAGGCATTGGAACGGGCAGAAAAGGCTGGAATTCCGGCAGTCTGTGTATCGCCAAAGGAATATAGCAGTCGGGCAGAGTTTAATCAGGCACTGCTGGATACTGTAAATTCATATCAGGTGGATCTGATTGTGTTAGCAGGATTTCTGGTAGTAATTCCGGAACAGATGATAGATGCATATGAAAACCGGATTATCAATATTCATCCGTCTTTGATTCCGGCATTCTGCGGAACCGGTTATTATGGATTAAAAGTACATGAAGCAGCACTGGCAAGGGGAGTAAAGGTTGTAGGTGCAACTGTTCATTTTGTAGATAAAGGAACGGACACCGGGCCAATTTTATTGCAAAAGGCTGTGGAAGTTCAGAAGGGTGACACACCTGAGATTCTTCAGCGTCGGGTTATGGAACAGGCTGAGTGGCAGTTGCTTCCACAGGCAATTGATCTGATTGCCAATGGAAAAGTTCAGGTAGTGGACGGAAAGACAGTGATAACAGAATCATAATTCAGTGGCACAATTAAGAAATGGGATAGAATCCAAGGAGGAAATAACATGAAGGTTTTAATCGTTGGAAGTGGCGGTAGAGAGCATGCAATTGCACAAAAGGTGAGTGAAAGCCCGAAAGTAGATAAGATATTTTGTGCACCGGGCAATGCAGGTATCTCAGAGTTGGCAGAATGTGTAGATATAAAAGCAATGGAATTTGACAAACTGGTTGCATTTGCAAAAGAGCAGGAAATAGACCTGACCATTATTGGCATGGATGATCCTTTGGTAGGTGGAATTGTAGATGAATTCGAGGCGGCAGGATTACGGGTGTTCGGGCCAAGAAAAAATGCGGCAATTATCGAAGGCTCAAAAGCATTTTCCAAGGACTTAATGAAGAAATATCAGATACCGACAGCTGCTTATGAAACCTTTGATAATCCGGATGCGGCCATTCGTTACTTAGAGACAGAAGCGGATTTTCCGATTGTGCTAAAAGCCGATGGTTTGGCACTGGGAAAGGGCGTATTAATCTGCAATACATTAGAAGAGGCAAAAGATGGTGTTAAGACCATTATGCTGGATAAACAGTTTGGCAGTGCCGGTAATAAGATGGTCATTGAAGAATTTATGACCGGACGGGAAGTGTCCGTATTGGCATATTGTGATGGTACACATATAAAAACTATGACTTCTGCACAGGATCATAAGCGTGCAAAGGATGGAGATCAGGGCTTGAATACT
>CAMEWU010000220.1 GCA_945946715.1 uncultured Clostridium sp.
GAACTTAAATATTCTTTAAATTCTGCCTCTGTATCCTCATTATAGTCCTTCTCCAGCATAATAATGAACTCTGTACAGTATCCAAAGGTGATTTCTGCATCCGGATCATCTTCTACTGAAAATTCAAACTTCTGTGACTCATCCACCGGAATTGGTGCAATCTCTATTTCTTTACCGATTATGGATAGATAAGCTCCCTGCATGACTTCCATTAAACCCTGTCCACCGGAATCTACTACGCCTGCTTCCTTCAATACCGGAAGCAGTTCCGGAGTATATGCCAGAACTTCATTTCCATAGTCAATTATTATTTTTCCAAATTCTTCAATATCCTTTACTTTACGGTATATCTCATTTGCTTTATTTGACATTCCCTTTGCAACAGTCAGAATCGTCCCTTCTTTTGGTTTCATAACAGCTTTATATGCTGTTGCTACTGCCTGTTCAAAGCAAATCGCGAAGTCCTCTGTAGTCAGTTCCTGTTTATTTGCAATTCCTTTGCAAAATCCACGGAACAATTGAGATAAAATCACACCGGAATTTCCTCTGGCACCACGAAGGGAACCACTGGAAATTGCCTTTGATAATGTACTCATTTCCGGTTGTTCAATGGCTGCAACTTCTTTTGCCGCAGACATAATGGTTAAAGTCATATTCGTACCGGTATCACCATCCGGAACCGGAAAAACGTTTAACTGGTTAATATATTCTTTCTTACTCTCAATGCACTGTGCTGCTGATAAAAATGCTTTTTGAAGCATAGATGCATCTATTTTCATGATTGCCACTGTTACTTCCTCCTTAAGTGATTAGTCCATGACCCGGACACCTTCAACAAAGATGTTGATGTGCTCTACCGGCATACCAGTGAACTCTTCAATTTTATATCTTACCGTACTCATCAGATTATCTGCTACTACTGAAATACTGACACCATACGCTACAATTATATGAAAATCAATTGAAATCCGGTTGGACTCAATTGTAACATTCACCCCTTTACTGACACTATCACCCCGCAGCAATTTTACCAGGCCATCCTTCATACTGACAGTAGCCATTCCAACAATCCCAAAACACTCTACTGCTGTCAGACCAGCATACTGAGCAATTACTTCATTATCGATTAAAATATCTCCATTTTCTGTACTCATGCGTCCTTTCATACGTAAACCTCCATTCTGCTATACTATCATTTTACACACTTTCTATCATTATAACCGCTTTTCATAAAAAAAGAAATACAATTTTTCTATATTTTCGCTTGCATTTCTAAAATAAATCTGTTAAAATTGACTCGTTGTGAATTTACGTTATCAAAATACGAGGAGGTGCTGTATCATGGCAAAGTGTGCAATTTGTGATAAAGGTGCTCATTTCGGAATCAAAGTGAGCCATTCTCATAGAAGATCAAACAGAATGTGGAAATCAAATGTAAAGTCTGTTAAAGTTCTCGTGAATGGTGCTCCAAAGAAAATGTACGTATGTACTTCTTGTTTGAAATCTGGATTGGTTGAGCGTGCATAATAAAAAACGGTGTAGTCCTGTGGATTATACCGTTTTTTTATTATGCTTTTTTAACATTTGCAAAACAAACAATAGGCCAAAAGAAGACAAATTGTAATAACCAGAAAACTCCAGAATCCCTCTAAAAAGCACTGCAGAATCATTCCTACAGCAACAAAAAAGAGGGCAAACCCACACAACCGTTTCATGTGCCTTCACCCTCTTTCCTGTTCTATACCTTATTATATGCAGATATAGATTAGAAATTGACTCTCAATTATCCTTCAATGGATTCCTGATCTTCTGCTTCAATTCCTTCAGCATCTTTTTTCTCTTTGAAATCTTTTGCATAATCAGCCACTTTATCAATCAGATCCGGAACCATATCCAAAATCTTAGTAATGCTGTCCTGATTCTTTATATTCACTAACTTGGTATGACCATCCTGAATAACCAGTACTGCACTTGGGGACATCTTACCGCCCAGACCACCGGCACCGCTATTCTTTGCTGTTCCCTCCGCAAATGCACCGGCAGCAACACCAAATGCAACATCTACCAATGGAAGGATAATTGTATCTCCAATTGTAGTTGGTTCTCCAATTACCGTCTTTGTCGTAAGGAACGAATCCATACCATTAAACAATGTACCTACTGTTGTGTTAAAATCATTACTTGCCATTATTTATTTCCTCCTAAAATAGTCATTACTCCATGAATCGTTTTAATCAGATTCCGATTCAAAACCATTTGCAGCATCCAGATTAAGAAAAATCCCATCTGTACATGTCCCCTGGCATATACTTCTCCTTCAAAAATCTGCTGTTCAAAATCCGGTGCTATCACCAGTTGATTCCGATACAGTGGCATCAGCATGGCAATTACTCCCAACACCTGTCCGGTCACAGATGGGTCTTCCATACCAAAACGAAGAAGCCCATGAAACTTTCTAGGCCGCACATGCTTCCAACATTGAAGCAGATATCGGCGAATATCTTTCCAGGTTTGTTTCGTTGATGATTTTTGCAGGAGGTCCCAAATATCTGTAACCTTCTGTACAATCTCATCTCTCTTTTTAATAGCCTTTCTAATATTTTCCTTTAAATTGGCTAAAAAGTCAAGTATTCTTGATAGTATCTCCGAAATTTTATAATGAATACGCATAGGAATGGATGTCACCCACTCCATGGCTTCCTTCCATTTGTTGTGTATTCTGGCAAAAATTCCCGGTGGTTTCTCTGGTGCCTTCTCTGGTGGTTTCTCCGATACAATCTCCTTATTTTCAGACGGAATCATTGATAAATCCTCGAAATCATCCTCTACCAATGTTACCGGAACCTTCTGTTCTTCCTTCTGTTTTGTCTCCTCCGGCTCCAGTCCTTTTCGATAATGCTTGTCATTTTCGTCATTGGTAGATATGGTAAAGCCAAAAGACTTCAAGTAATACAAAAACTTGCTGTTTCCATACATTGCCTTTAAATCCAGAACAAAACACAGCCACTGAATTCTCCCAACTGCCTTCACATCCCCATA
>CAMEWU010000221.1 GCA_945946715.1 uncultured Clostridium sp.
ATATACATGGAAGAAGTAACGTATACTATATAAAATAGAATTGGGTATATGTATATGACCGGGGTAAAAACGTATAATCGGAAAAAAATGCTGATTATGTTTTTGGCAATTTTTGCAGTGGCTATGTTCCTCATTGGAAGACTGGGTTATATTATGATTGGACAGGGTGCATATTATTCAGAAAAGGCACAAGCACTTCATGAGAGAGAACGTGCAATTAAAGCACCAAGAGGAAGAATTTTAGATCGAAACGGTGTTGTGCTGGCTGGTAATCGTCCTGTTTGTACAATATCTGTGATTCATAGTCAGATTACTGAACCGGAGCAGGTGATTGCGGTATTAAGCCGGGAATTGGGAATATCAGAAGAAGATATCCGGGCAAAAGTGGAAAAAATATCTTCCAGAGAAAAAATCAAAAGTAACGTTGATAAAGCAGTTGCTGATGAGATTCGTTCCTATCATCTGGATGGTGTTATGGTGGATGAGGATTACAAACGGTATTATCCATTTGATAATATGGCATCCAAGGTTTTGGGATTTACCGGTGCAGATAATCAGGGAATTGTAGGTTTGGAGGTAGAATATGATTCTGTTTTAGAGGGAACCGATGGATATATTTTAACGGTTACGGATGCAAATGGAATTGAACTGGCTAATACAGCTGAGGCCAGACAGGAGCCGGTTGCCGGAAATGACCTTTATATCAGTATTGATTCCAATATACAGGCTTATGTACAGCAGGAAGCTGAAAAAACTCTGATAGCAAAAGAAGCAATAGGTGTATCCATTATAGTCATGAATCCTAAAAATGGTGAGATTTATGCAATGGTAAATGCACCGGAATATAATTTGAATGATCCCTATACATTAAATGTAGAAGTATCTTATACTAATGAGGCAGAAAAGCAGGATGCATTGAATCGGATGTGGCGTAATTTTTGTATTAATGATACCTATGAACCCGGTTCCATATTTAAAACCGTAACTGCTACTGCTGCTTTTGAAAAAGGAGTTTTGTCAGTTGAAGATACATTTGTCTGTCCGGGTTACCGAATCGTTGGTGACAGGACCATTCGATGTCACAAAACCACAGGACATGGATTAGAGACATTTCGACAGGGAATTATGAATTCCTGTAATCCGGTATTTATGGATGTGGGAGCCAGAGTGGGAACAGAGGATATGTATCATACTTATGAACAACTGGGATTAATGAGCCGTACCGGGATTGACCTGCCGGGAGAGGCGACTTCAATTATGCATAAGCAGGAAGATGTGAAAGAAGTAGATTTGGCAATTATGTCATTCGGACAGTCTTTTCAGATTACACCGATGCAGTTGATTACAGCGGTGAGTGCAATTGTTAATGGTGGAAATCTGGTGACACCCCATTTTGGCCTGTATGCAGAAGATGCAGAAGGCAATCGGATAGAAACCTTTGAATATCCGGTGGAAGAAGGGGTTATTTCAGAAGAAACATCTGCCATTATGCGTGATTTGTTAGAATCTGTTGTGGCAGAAGGCAGTGGAAGGAAGGGTCAGGTGGAAGGATATAGAATTGCAGGGAAAACCGCAACCAGCGAGAAACTTCCAAGAGGTAATGGTAAATATATATCATCTTTTATTGGAATTGCGCCTGCAGATGATCCGCAAGTGATTACATTGGTATTGATTAATGAACCGACCGGTGTTTATTATGGTGGAACCATTGCTGCACCGGTTGCTAAACGTATTTATGAAAATATTTTGCCGTATTTAGGGATTGAAGCGGTTTATGAAGCAGATACACCTGAAAATGAGTAAGAATTATGGCAGTTGATTAGAGAAATAAAGGAATGTATGAAAACGGGAAAGGCTTGATTATCATAGGGAAAAGCATTATACTAGGATAGTTGAAGTACAAAAGTGCGAGGTGTAAAACATGAATTTAAATTACGATGTAGTATTACCAGTCTTAATTTCTTTTGGAATTAGTGTGATATTGAGTCCGTTAATTATTCCGTTTTTAAAGAAATTGAAATTTGGGCAGTTTGTTAGAGATGACGGTCCGGAATCTCATTTAAAAAAGTCAGGCACTCCAACTATGGGTGGCTTGATAATTTTATGCAGTATAGTGGTTACATCTTTGATTTATATGAAAGATTATCCAAAGATTCTTCCGATTTTATTTGTGACATTGGGATTTGGACTGATTGGTTTTTTAGATGATTATATTAAAGTGGTAATGAAACGTTCTATGGGATTGCGTGCCTGGCAAAAGATGGCGCTACAGATAGTAGTAACTGGGATTTTCTGTTATTACATTATGACGCAGACAGAACTTGGAACACGAATGCTGATACCGTTTTGGAGTGGACATTATCTGGAGGTGGGATTCTGGTATATACCAATTCTGTTTCTTGCAGTGCTGGGAACTGTGAATGGAGCGAATTTTACAGATGGTCTGGATGGATTAGCTTCTTCCGTTACTGTGTTAATTGCAACCTTTTTTACAGTTGTGGCAATAGGTATGAAGGCAGGAATCGAACCAATCACCTGTGCAGCAGTGGGAGCCCTGTTAGGTTTTTTAGTCTATAATGTTTATCCTGCAAGAGTGTTCATGGGGGATACAGGATCTCTGGCTTTGGGAGGATTTGTAGCAGCCGCTGCTTATGTTCTGGAAATGCCGTTGTTTATACCGATTGTTGCATTGGTTTATCTGGTCGAAGTATTATCTGTTATTATTCAGGTGGTTTCTTTTAAGACAACAGGGAAACGACCATTTAAAATGGCACCGATTCATCATCATTTTGAATTATGTGGCTGGCCGGAAACAAAGGTTGTTGCAATTTTTGCAATTGTAACAACTATATTGTGTCTGATTGGTCTGCTGGCAATATAAAATAAGGACAAAAGGGCCTGTTTGGAGGTAAAAGATGGAATTCAACAAAAGAGTGGTAGTTGCCGGAGCCGGTAAAAGCGGCATTGGAGCTGCAAAACTATTATTGAAACATGGTGCAGAGGTCATTGTTTATGATC
>CAMEWU010000222.1 GCA_945946715.1 uncultured Clostridium sp.
ACTACTTTGTAGCTCTTGTAAATGGCAGACTGGTGGGAGTTAATCAGGATACCTCTGCCAGTGCAGTGTTGAAAACGGATATTACGGTAAATGATAATGTATTAGATGAAGACGGGAATCTTGTTTCGGAAACTGGTAATCTGAAAACATGGGTGCCAATCGGATATAGTGACGGTGTCCGTGTGCAGACCTATACCGGTACATTTGATGGAGGCGGACATACAATCAGCGGGTTGTATTTTGATGACAAGTCAATCAGCTATGTAGGTTTATTTGGAAGCTCAACCAGAACGATTAAGAACGTAAAGGTAGTAGACAGTTATTTTAAAGGTGATACCTACGTCGGTGGTATATGCGGAAAGAATGAAGGAAACATCGAAGGTTGTGAAGCGTCCGGTAAAATAGAAGCGAATAATCAATATGCAGATATTGGAGGTATTTGTGGGTATAATGGCGCTGGTCATGTGAAGAACTGTACAGCTGCAGTAAAAGTTAATACATCACTGAAATATGAAAAAGCTGGAGGTATCTGTGGAGAAAACATAGGAACGATTGAAAAATGTAATAGTAAAGGAGAAATAAATATAAATGGAAGTGCGGCATATGGAGGAGGCATTTGCGGTACTAATAATTCGACTGGTGTAATAAAAAGTTGTTATAACACGGGAACTGTATATTGTAAAGAGAATGCTGGAGGTATCTGTGGAAGTAATAATGGAGAAGTAGCCGATTGCTATAATACGGGTTCATGTAAGGCTTCAACTTTATCCATTTATCTGGGCAAAGCCGGTGGAATTTGCGGTAGTAGTAGCGGTAGTATTACCAATTGCTACAGTACAGGCAATGTATCTGGCTACTACACAGGAAAATTATGCGGTAACAATAGCAGTGGTGTAACCAATTGTTATTATCTGGACTCCTCAGAATCCGATTCCATTGCGGGCACTACCTTCAAAGAAGCTACCCAGTTTTCCAGCGGAGAAGTTGCCTACCTCTTAAATGAGGGAAAAACAGATAGCAATGTAGTATGGCGTCAGACACTTACTGGCGAAATAGATACAGCTCCTGTATTAGATAGTACCCATAGCATTGTCTATGCAAGCAAGCCTTGTGAGAGTGAATTTGCAAATACTGAAATTACAACGGAAAAGAAACATACTGTGACGATGAGTGAGGATGGCACTTCCCATACCTGCTCTGTCTGCAAAAAGACAGAACAGCATGCCGATGTTGCAACATTTACCGTAAACGATGAAAACCATAGTATTACAGCAATCTGTCCTTCCGATTGTGATTTGGGTACGATTACATTATCTGCATCTGATGCAACATATGATGGTGCAGATAAAGCAGCTTCCATTTCAGGTGAAATCAAAGGCTTTGATACTCCGTCCATCGTATATAAAAAGAAGGCAGAGAATGGTTCTTTTGAAACGATAAACACAACTCCAAAGGATGCCGGAACCTACCGGGCAAGCATTACTTATACGGTTGATGAGGCAAATAATAAAGTATATTCCGTAAGCACAGAATACACCATTTCTCCTGCAACGCCTACGATTGCATGGGAAAGCAGTTCTAAAACAGTAAACTATACGGGAAATGCGATTACAGAGGAGAAAATTGGTGCCCCTACCGTAACACTGGTAAATGGGGAAAGCTATAAGGGTGCGATTCAGTATTCTTATCGTACAAGTGGTTCTTCGGATGAATTTACTTCCGGTCTTCCAACCGAGATAGGAACCTATGAAGTAAAGGCAGTGGTGGATGCGGACGGTAATTATGCGAAAGCAGAGAAGAGCATGACACTTACCATTGCATGGCTGACAGGTGTAGCGGATGCAACCCTTAAGGATCAGGGTGGTAAATCTCTGACTGGTGATGACTGGTGGGCACAGAGCGTGACATTTACCCCGCCGGAGGGATACACCATCTGCGGTACGGTGGATGGAACTTATGATGACTTCTATACATACAGTACGGAAACCGCAGAAGCAGGAACAGACGTTACCTATTACCTAAAGAATAAAACTACAGGTGAGCTTGCTCAAATGTCTGCAACCGTGCGTGTTGATACGACAGCACCGGACTGGAGCGGTGCAAATGACGGTATCAGCATTAAGACAAACAAATGGAAATCACTGCTTAGCACGATTTCATTTGGTCTTTTCTATAAAGAGACTGTGGATGTAACGGTAAGTGCTTCCGACAGTTTAAGCGGCGTAGCAAAATACTACTATTATGTAGATACATCAGCTGGTGAGACCGTTAAGACAAAAGAAGAATTAGATGCACTGGCAAACGGTGAAAGCGACTTTACAGAATGTGATGTTACCGATACAAATGCTACACAGAACATTACAAGTTTATCTGCTGACAGTAGCTGTGTCGTATATGTGTATGCGGTAGATGCTGTTGGTAACAAGAGTGATTATATCTGCTCAAATGGCGTTGTGATTGATATGACAGCACCGACCATCAGCAATATTTCCACGCCAAGTAAGGGTAGTGGCGAAGATGCAACTTTGACAGATACGAAAGCGGACATGACATTTACAGCAAGTGAAAGTGGAACATATTTCTATATTGTGAAGAAAAGCAGCGAGGATGCACCGGCTGCGATTACTGATTTTGCAGACTCTTCGGTAGATGCGACTACCGGCATGACCGTATGGAAGGCAAATGAGAGTGTCACAGCAGATGCGATGACAGCGGATAATAGTAACAAGCTTTCATTAACCGGGCTGACTGCAAATACAGCATATACCGTCTATGTGATTGGTGTGGACCGGGCTGGTAATGCTTCTGGCGTATTAAGTAAAGAGTTTACGACCTGCAAGACAATGCCAAAGGTTACAACGAACCCGACACTAAGCGGCACCTATGGTACGGCAGTCAGTGCTATGACGTTGGAAAACGGTGTGGCAAAAGCAGGCGATACCGTAATTGATGGTACATGGACATTGACGGATGGGGATGCATCGGATGTGCCAAGTGTTGGA
>CAMEWU010000223.1 GCA_945946715.1 uncultured Clostridium sp.
TGCTTGTCGGCATGACCGCACATCTTTTGAATCGTGCTTATGTTCACATTACCATCGAACAGCTTGCTTATGTATGTTCTCCTGATGCAGTGCATCCGCTTGACAGAAATTCCCAAGTGTTTACAATAGCTCTCGATGCGATAAGCAAAAGCGGAAGAATAAAGTCGTTCACCAAGCTCGTTTACAAAAAGGTATTCGCTTGTGATATGGTGTCTTGTGTGCCAGTTGCGAATTATTTCAATTAACTCTTTTGCATAGCTGGATAGGTATACATCACGAATCCCACTTTTGGTTTTGGTATGATTTACGACAACCCTTTTTGCAGGAAGATAATTTCCTTGTTCATCGGTTCGCTCTATTTTACTTTCCATTCGCTGGATGTAAATATAGTCGGGGAGATTATAAGAAATGTCTGACCATTTAAGAGCCACCAACTCCCCCAAACGGACACCAAGTTCAAAGCAAAGGACAATCCCGATGCTTGCCACAGAATCTTTTGCAGAATAATCCTGTAATGCAAATTTAACCAGTCTTTCCTGTTCTGATTTCAGAAACACCCTATCCGTATCCTTGTAAACTGGTTTGTCAGCAAAATTTTGTTCTTCAATTTCCATTGCTTCAAATTCATTTACAGGAATAATCTTCATTTTATAAGCTATCTTGAAACATCCACGGATTGAAGTAGTCACATTATAATATTTTTTCTTGTTCATGGAATGCGTGGTAATTAGCTTGTTTATGAAATTCTCCAGTTCGACTACAGTCAGTTTGGTAATATCACGGCTTACAATACTTTCATTTTCAAAATATTTTTTCCACATATCATCATAACGACGTATGGTTCTACTGGAACGACCTTTGTTGACCTGTTGCTCTTTCCAAAGGGGATAAAGTGTGGCAAGAGTAATGGAATCCTTTTTCTTTTCCGCTTCTAATGCTCTGTAGTGTTCAATAATTGCGTTTTCAAGGTTCTCCTTTGAAGATTTTGCAATCAGACGATAACCACCTTTTTTCGTGGCATCTGGAATCTTTGTTTTCCAGCGACCATCGGATGCTTGCCATATCTTGCAAAATTCTTCGTGTGCGATTAGTATTTCTATTCTTTTCATAATGGTATCATCCGGATTTTGAATATTGCTCATATCTAATACTAAAGGTGCAGCATTATTTGCTGGAGCAAATGGATCATCTGCTGAAGTTGCACCTGCAGGAACTGGTGCTATATCATTCACTCTGAGTAATTACAAATATCCCATAGCCCATCACTAACGAACACTTACTGGTTACTACTGGTCACTTACTGGTCACTTTTATCCAGAAGCGACTAGTAAGTGACCACTACACTTATTCCGAAATTATATAAATAGTAGTTGCGTTCTCTCCAACTTTTTTAATCTGTCCGGAATTCATTAGTTTCTCTAACAACTTTCATGCTCCTGTTCTAGATTTGTAGTTACACAAATCCATAACTTTCTGCGTTGAAATACTTCCATTCTGTCTGATATACTCAAGTATCTTCTCTTCTTTCGACATTACGTTCTGTTCTACTTGATTCGCATTTTCATTTCTTATGTCTGCAACTCCCGGAATATATACAACCTGTCCGACCTCCAGTTTTAATATTACTCTATCTGAACGTTCCGAAAAATCAAACTCCGGTTTTTTCCAATTCTGCTCTTTCCACGCAGTCATAATCTTAAATTCTTTATCATTTACTGCATTTCTATATGTTTTTTCATACCAATATTTACAACTACTATTCTCTTCATCCTTATAGCATGAAGCAATTGGCATATCTGCACCACCTTTCACCTGTTTATTATACCTTGCAAAATCGATTAATGCTATACTTATTTCCTCTGTGTGACCAAACTTTAGAAATTTATCTTATTTTCGCAACATCTTTCAATAAATATACGGAATATATCATTGACCATATTGTTTCCTTTATATTAAAATAAAAAAAAATCTAGGAGGGAACATATGATTTCTTTAAAAGGGAAAAAATTAACATGCCTATTATTAGCTTTCGGACTGGCATGTACAGGCATTCAGATAACAGCAAATGCCGCTGGTAAGACAAAACTGATAACAAAGTGCATGAATTTAAAAACAGGACAATCAAAAAAGATATCCATTCAGGGTAAAAAGAAAAAAGCAACCTACTTATTTACATCTTCCTCAACCAAAAAAGCTACCGTATCAAAATCCGGTATTGTAAAAGCAAAAAAACCAGGAAATGTAATAATTACCGTGAAAGAAAAGTATAAGAAAAAAACAACAAAATTAGGAAAAGTTAAAGTTGTTATAAAGCAAAACGGAAACAACTCCGCTACGAAAACACCAGCAACGACCGCTACCACGGTACCTACGGCTACACCGGAAGCTCCAACAGCAGCTCCAACAGCAGCTCCAACAGTAGCTCCAACAGCTACTGCCACCGTAGCGCCTACCGCTACTGCCAATACAACGGCAACTCCGGCTCCGACAGCTACTCCGTCCGCAGAAAATTCTGATTATGACGTTCCTGTTGGATTCCGCTCAAAAAATGCCGCAAACGCCGGAACGGTTAAAGATATAAGCTATGAATCCACTGTTATTGTGGAAGGTAAATCCGTCACAAGAAAAGCAAAAGTTGTGTTGCCAAAGGGATATACAACGGAAAAGAAATATCCGGTAGTGTATATGCTACACGGTATATTCGGCAACGAAACTTCTCTTTATGGTGATGGTACGCAAAATGTTATCTGGAACGCCATTGCCAATGGTGATGCGGAGGAAATGATTGTTGTTTTCCCAAATGCATGTGCAAACGAAGCCGGAAAAGGCGAGGGATTCAACCTTGAACATTATGCAGCATACGACAACTTCATTAATGATTTATCCAAATGTCTGATGCCATATATCAACGAAAACTTTTCTACTTTGACAGGGCGCGAAAACACCGCGATTGG
>CAMEWU010000224.1 GCA_945946715.1 uncultured Clostridium sp.
CACTGCGAAGGTAATCCGTAGTCACTTTTCCATTTTGAATCGTATAGACTCCGGCTGTTATTTTCGATCCACTTGCATTGTATAAACTCCATCGGATACTCTTCTCCCCTCCCATCCTCTTCTTGATATTGATTAGGATTAGGATTTATTATATTAGGGTTTATATCAGGATTTATATTATAGTCTTTATTATTGTTACCCCCGTTTGCGTTGCTACCGTAAGCGTTACTACCGTTACCGTTACTACCGAAAGGGGGGTAACGGTCAGAATTACCGTTAGTACCAAAAAGGGGGTAACGGTCAGAATCGCCAATTTCTGTATCTTCATCCGAACTATCTGATTGAAAAGATGAATGTTCATCCGTAATCAATTGCGTTTGACGTTTCTTTTCTGCACGTGTCAGATTATCACTGGAAACCTCTCCTTCACTATTGTGGTATAACGTATGAGGACCCAAATCCGGTTCATCCAGCAATTCATACTCGGTCTTCCACTTGCCATTATCCGGCATGAAATGAACCTTTAAATATCCAAAATCCTTCAATTCTTTCCATGCACTATCAAATGCCTTTTTCCCTTCTTTGGTCAGATTTCTGAAATCCTCTTTTGTCCATTTCTTATCCGGCATAGAGATATATGCTTGTATCACAAGATATAATCCTTTTGCCTTCAAAGAAATTTTTGCATCTCTTGTTATTTCATTTTGAACGACTGTAAAACCTTTTTTACTTCGGAAGAAACCTTCTGCCATGTTATCACCTACCTGCTCTCGAATGGTACCTGTTCATCTGCAGCATACGAAAAGTTATCTGCATCGGCATTTCCCTCTTGCTTATTTCTGCGATTTACCGCAAGGTCAAACTTTGTAATAACCATCTCGCTGCCATCCTCATTTTTTTTCCTTGTTGTCTTTGGTTCTCTCGTCATATTCCCCAGCAAAATAATCTTATTCATTTTCTTCACTTCCTCTCTTTTGTTTCCATTTCTCCAGTAATTCAAAAATGACATCCATCATTTCATCTTCTGTGGTTTCTTCCTCAAAATACTCTGCCAATCGTTCATTTTTCAGAGTAATATCTTTCTTCTTACTGTGCCTCTCAACGGAAAACAAATAACGTTCCAATGTCTCTTCATCCAATTTTCCATCTGCACTCAACTGCTTTATTGTATTAGCCTGTACCGTCGACAACTTCTTTTCATACCGGCAAATCGCATCATAAACCATTTCCTGCTCTTTATCGGAAAGAACCGATAAACTTACCCCCTGGATAAAACCCAGTTTCTTTTTATCTACCATTCCTAAAAGATTATCATTTAGTCTGGCAAGCCAGATGTATCTCTGTATGGACTTATAATTCTCGCCACTTTCCTCCGACATTTTTTGAAGGCTGTTTCCTTCCTTGCCCTGGTTCTTCATGGCATCGTACTTGATTTTGTAGGCTTTCGCCTTTTCACTGGGTAAGATGTTCTCTCGCTGGATATTGGAATCTACCATAATCAGGCTGGCTTCATCATCATCCAAATCCTTTACAAAAACCGGCATAATATCAATACCAAGCAGCTCACAAACATGTCTTCTTGTGTGTCCTGCAATAATCTCATAACCGCCTTCTTTTCGGGTTCGTACAATTCCCGGCACCAACACACCATGCTGACGTACGCTTTCTATCATTTCCTCCAGTTCTTCATCTGAGCGAATCTGAAACGGATGGTTGTGAAACTCATGAAGTTCCGAAATTGGTATTTGCTTAACTTCTCCAGCTTCTACCGCAGGCTCCGCCTCCTTACCACCAAACAAATCATCAAACCTTGTTAATTTCACTTTTTCTAATGCCTTTGTTCTACTCATGAGCAATCACCTCCTCTGTCAGTTCTTCATAAGCACCGGCTACCGGATGTTTCTTATCCAGAGAAAATATGCTTACTCCGGCTGCTGATGTTTCTGCGGCCTTTACAGAAAAAGGAATCCGGCTATCAAAGATTGGAATGGATTCACCATAATATTCCGTGATTAGTTCAATAATATCCTTTGCATAATTAGTTCTTGCATTCAGCATGGAAATCAGAATCCCCTCAAACTGAATCCTCGGATTTAGGTGCTTTCTAACCCGGAAGATTGTCGTAATTAACTGCTCCAAACCCTTTACCGGTAAATAAGCAGCTTGCACCGGAATCAACACACTATCGGATGCCGTAAGAGCATTTACCGTTATCATTCCCAAACTTGGCATACAGTCAATGAGAATGTAATCGTAGTATTCTCTCATGCAATCCACATAGGTCTTTAGCACAAACTCCCTGCTCATTGCATTAACCAGAGAAACATCCACACCGGATAAATCAATGTTACAAGGCATGAGGTCAATTCCTTCCACATGATGAATAATTCCCTCTGACACCTCAAACTCCTCGTCCATGATAATCTGCTCCATAATGGTTGGTAGTGCTATCTCCAATTCGTCCGGATTTTCAATACCCAGACTCTGGGAAAGGTTTCCTTGTGGGTCTGCATCAATTACAAGCACCCTTTTTCCTGCTCTTACCATTCCAACTCCAAGATTTACTGTTGTGGTGGTCTTGGACGCCCCCTTTCTGATTACAAATCGCTATTACTTTACACATAATTCTGACCCTCCGTATTCTTTCGTTTACTATTTCTGTTTATTACTTATCCGCTGATACTTAATACACACATGACAGTACTTTGGATTTTTTTGATTCGACTTGATATTAGACACTTCAATAATTTCATATTGCTTGTCTCTCTCCAATCTTTTAATCATGTGTCGAATCTCATTTCTTGTGTCTGAAATATTCAGAAATCCTATTTTCATTCACCTCCAGTTCTACATGATTTTTATAAATAAAAAATGGGAACAAATCCTAATCATTTTAATTAGGACTTATTCCCAAATTTTG
>CAMEWU010000225.1 GCA_945946715.1 uncultured Clostridium sp.
GCCAGAGCCTCCGCTGGTCATCTGCCTACAGCATCTACTCACAAGGCAATGATTGAAGGATTGTTTACAACCTTGACGAATGTGAATTTTAACGAGGAAACAATTCGGTCGCAAATTGAGACAGTCAGAAAGGAAAAGGAAGCGTTCATTCCTGGATGCAGTTCCTGTGCATTTCCTTGTGGTAGAAATGATGAGTATGATATGACCGGACTTTGGACGGAACATGAAGATATTCGTTCTCTTAAGTCGTTAATTTTATTTGGATTGAAGGGGATTGCAGCCTATGCATATCATGCAATGGTATTAGGGTATTCTGACGATGAGGTAAACCATTTCTTTTACGAGGGATTGTTTGCTGTAGGAGAAAAGCTTGATATGGAACAACTGTTGCCTGTCGTAATGAAAGTAGGCGAAATCAATTTAAAGTGTATGGCACTTCTGGACAAGGCGAACACAGAAACCTATGGACATCCGGCACCGGTTCTCTTTACAACAAACTGCCTGATGCCACCCAAGGATAGTTATGCCGACAGGGTGTTTACCACGGAGGTGGTTTCATATCCGGGTATGGTGCATATCGGAAATGAAAAGGATTTTACACCTGTCATCACCAAAGCACTGGAACTGGGTGGTTTTAATACAGATCAAGAATTAACAGGTATCAATGGCGGAAAAACAGTGCATACCGGATTTGGTCATCATACAGTTTTATCTGTAGCAGAGCAGATTATTGATGCAGTGAAAGGAGGAAAGCTGAAACACATATTCCTGGTGGGTGGCTGTTGCACTGGCGGAAGCATTTGATTGTGACGTGAATGATTTACCGTTGACATTGGTGTTGTCATGGTATGAATAGAAGGCAGTTTCTATTCTGCTGACACTACTTCATTTGGGGATTAAGAACATTTATCTTGGTCCTACCCTGCCGGCATTTCTGTCTGCGAATGTAGTGGATTTTCTGGTGAAGAATTATGAGATTCATCCAACTACAACACCGGAGCAAGATTTAGCAGAGGTTTTGAAATAATTTATGGCTGTATAACAAATAACAGCAAAAATAAACGTAACGGAGGTAAGCAATGTACAAGAATATTGAAAAACAAGTTTCTTTGAAATTAAAAGATTTAGTAGTTTATCAGGAAGGACAGATAGTCAGTAAAACACTGGTTCAGAATGAACAACTTAGTATGACTATTTTTTCCTTTGATAAAGGAGAAGAAATTTCAACTCATGCATCCGGCGGTGATGCCATGGTTACTGTATTGGAAGGTACAGGCAAGTTTACAGTAGGTGGAGAAGTGTTTATTTTAAGTGAGGGAGAAACTCTTATTATGCCGAAGGATGTGCCTCATGCGGTATATGGTGAGGAACGATTTAAAATGCAGCTTACGGTTTCGTTTTAAGTATAATGATGTAAATCGAGTAGGTGTCAGCCTACTCGATTTTGATTATTAATATAAAAATATATTGCTGGATTATTACAATTAGTATTGCTATAATATTTTATGATTAATTCTTACAGTACTATTATAATTCATAACTGTATTACTTAGGTAATCGATTGGAGAGGGAATACATGAACGAGAACACACAATACATGTGACAATCAACAGTATGAAAATTTGTGAAAAAGGAAGGATTTATAATGTGTTTCAATAATTGGATGTTTCCGATTTTAGATTCGGAACAGCTCCTTAAATCTAATAATTATCATTTAATAGATTAAGGAGAGAAAGTAAATGAATAATCTAATAAAGAACCTGACGATGAAAGAATGGATAATTTGGGTGGGTTCGTTAGCTGTTGTTGTTGGTTCTAATATTATACCAGGTGATTTGGACTGGCTGACGCTTGTTGCAGCTTTAGTAGGTGTAACTTCACTGTTTTTGGCAGCCAAAGGTAATGTATGGGCACAGGTATTGATGATTGTGTTCAGTATTCTTTATGGTATTATATCTTGGCGGTTTCACTACTGGGGAGAAATGATTACCTATTTAGGTATGTCTATGCCAATGGCAATTTGGTCAACTATTACATGGGCGAGAAATTCCTCTGAAGAAAATGGGAATGAAGTGGAAATTCAAAAATTGAATTGGAAACATGCCATTGTTCTTATATTCTTGTGCGTGATTGTAACAGGTGGATTTTATTATATCTTATGGGAGCTTGATACGCCGAATATTCTATTTAGTACAATTTCAATTGCAACAAGTTTTCTTGCAGCATCACTTACTATGTTGCGTTCGCCCTATTATGCACTGGGATATGCTTCCAATGATATTGTACTAATTATACTTTGGATATTAGCGTCTTTGGATAATCCGGCTTATATTCCGGTAGTTGTTAATTTTATTATTTTCTTTATAAATGACATGTATGGATTTATAAGTTGGAAAAAAAGAGAACGCAATCAATTGAACAAAAGAATTGAAGCTGAAAGAATATAAGTAAAAGACAGAACAAGGGGATGGAGTGATAGAACAGATTTGGATGCAATTGCCGGAGTCACTTCCGATTCAGATTCAGGTCCAGAGCATGCAGAGAATGCAACAGTTTCGTTCAGAGTTTGATACTATATTGACCGGGCATAGCCGGGGACCGGAAGAGGCGGAGCTGTTTGATGCCTTACTTGCCGCCGCTATTGATTTGACTCATGGAAATACGGAACATGATGTTGAGTATCAATGGTTTGGAGGAACCAGTAAAGCACATCCTTATGGAAGGCAACCGAGAAGAATTGTATATCAATGATAAGATAAATAATTTCAAAACGGGGCAGTTTTGTTGAATAAAAATCATAAAAACGGGGCAAAATACAATATAAATCATTGAAAAAACGGGGCAAATGATGTATTGTATAGTTGGAGGTGTGAATTCATGTATAGAAAAGATTCCGTTACTGTTGGAG
>CAMEWU010000226.1 GCA_945946715.1 uncultured Clostridium sp.
AATATAACGTTAATCTGAAGTGGTTCCAGTATTATGGAGACGAAGTAAAAATTATGCAGATTCTGAATCATGTGCTTGGGAATTGTATGATGTCTTCTGAGGAGAATGGCAGTGTTGAAATCTGGGTAAATGACCGAATGCAGGGGGACGGTGTAAATAAACTTGTAATAACGGCTGAGGACTGGGGTATTCCGGTTACTGACAAGTATTTTGGAAGAGAGTATCCAATTGAAATCCGTGATAATCAAAGGGACTGGAATCTTTTTGGAAACCGGTCGGGAACAGCATTTTCGCTGATCGTAGCAAGAAAACTGGTGGATCTGATGGGGGGACGGATGACACTTAGCCGCAAGGCAGATACTTCTAATGTCCTGAGTGTAGAAATCCTGTTACAGAGAATAGCAGGAACTGTTATGGATACGAAAATTCCTGACAATACAGGGGAAAATGAGCATGAAATTTTAAATGGATATTCGCTTTTGCTTGTAAGACATTTGAAAAGGGAACATACATTGTCAGCAGCGATACTTCAGTTAAGTGGTGCGAATGCGGATGTGGTTTCAGGGGGAATGCAGGCATTGGAACTTTTTCGAAATTATCCCGAGAATTCGTTGGATGCCATATTGGTAGAGGCGAATCTGGGAGATATGGATTATCTTGAATTTACGGAGCAGTTGCGGAAAGAGAAACGAAAGGATGCCGGACGGATTCCGGTGATTGCCGTTGTTGAGGAAGTCAGTCAGGATACGATTCGGGAGGGAATGAAACTTGGTGTCAACAGCTGGCTGAATACTCCCACGGATATGAAACGTCTGCGACTGATGCTGGATGCGATATACCAAGGGACACTGAATATGTAACTGGTGTACCACATCCGGTATGCAGGTTAGTTCAGAATATCCGGGAAGAAATAGTGAATCAGTTTCCTGGCGTATTCTCTGCTGGTTTCGTCAGAGTTTGTGATAATTGAAAATATTGGCTTTTCTATCGGCGATGGAAGTTCTTTGACCAGTTCCTGATAAACCGGACTCTGATCCAGATAGATACCATAGGAGCCGGCGGAGATTTTTTCTCCGTCAGGACAGGTATACAGATAATCTTTGAGTGCAGTATATTCTTCTTTACTGAGGAAGTCATCCAATTTCAGGAAAAATCCATTGTCCCGGTAGTTCTTTCCATCCGCTTCACCGGCTATCATACAACCAAGGTCTGCGGCAACAATCCGGCTTGTGATTTCAGAGAGGTCATTTGCCGCGTTAGCACCTGTTTCTGCGGCAATGTCGGAGCGCGTGTAATAGATGTAAAATGAGCTTGTAATTTTATCCGGATTTTCTCCGATGGAAGTGGTAAAATTATCTGAAAATTCCGTCAGTATACTGTCTGGTATTGGTTCATTTATTATCGCACAACGCAGAACGATATCCCGTTTATTAATGACATCTGCCCACAGCAGATAGCAGACAACAGCGGCCACTGCAGCAATTATCAGTAGGACGGGAAGATAGTAAGTGGCAAAATAAGATGCCTTTTGTCTGCCATTCATTTTTTTCAGTTTGTCGTGTTCGGACTCTTTATCCGTTCGTTTTTTATATATTTCTGCTTCTTCCTTTAAAGAAGTTTTTTTTCCGTCGAGATTTATTGACATAGGAAGCCTCTTTTCTATAGTAATTTATGATTAATGGTATCATAAACAAGTAGAAAAAACAATTGAATGTTAAAATTGGGGGTTGACTTTTGGAAAAAAAGAAGGATAATGGACGTATCGTAAGCAAAGGCGCTTCGTACAGAAATGTGCGAGGTGTCTTTTTTTTATTTCCGAAGCTATGCAGGGGCTTTGGAAATAAGTGCTTAGCAAAATAGAGAATGGAGGAATGTTTATGACAGCAGAAGAGATTATGGAAGCACTGAGTGGGCAGACGTTTGGAGTCTGGTTCCTGATTGGTGCTGCATTGGTATTTTGGATGCAGGCGGGATTTGCAATGGTGGAGGCTGGTTTTACCAGGGCAAAGAATACCGGTAATATTATTATGAAGAACCTGATGGATTTTTGCATCGGTACAGTAGTATTTATTGCAATTGGCTTTGGCTTATTGCTGGGTGAAGATGTTGTTGGTTTGCTTGGTAAGCCGGGATTTGATATCTTTACATCATACGAGAGTTTTGACTGGTCAAACTTTGTATTCAACCTTGTATTTTGTGCTACGACAGCAACAATCGTTTCCGGAGCAATGGCGGAGAGAACAAAATTTTTGTCATACTGTGTATATTCCGCAATAATTTCCGGTTTGATTTATCCGATTGAAGCACACTGGATTTGGGGCGGCGGCTGGCTTGCCCAGTTGGGATTCCACGATTTTGCAGGTTCCTGTGCGATACATATGGTAGGCGGTATTGCCGCACTTGTAGGTGCCAAAATTCTTGGACCTCGTATCGGGAAATTTACAAAGGATAAAGATGGAAATGTAAAAAAAGTCAATGCTTTCCCTGGTCACAACTTAACAATTGGTGCATTGGGTGTGTTTATCTTATGGCTTGGCTGGTATGGATTTAACGGTGCTGCGGCAACAACTGTTGAAGAACTTGGTTCTATTTTCGTTACGACAACGATAGCGCCGGCAGTGGCAACCGTATCCTGTATGATTTTTACATGGATTAAATATGGTAAGCCGGATGTTTCGATGTGTCTGAACGCATCACTTGCCGGATTGGTTGCAATTACCGCAGGCTGTGATGTGACAGATGCTTTGGGTGCTATCATTATCGGTGCAGTTGCCGGACTTCTGGTAGTATTTGGTGTATGGCTTCTGGATTATAAATTACATATAGATGACCCGGTTGGTGCCGTTGCTGTTCATT
>CAMEWU010000227.1 GCA_945946715.1 uncultured Clostridium sp.
TAAAAATGGAATATCACGCTTTGCAAATAAATCAATACCCGGATTCTGTAATCCTACTGCATTAATCATACCGCCATAGGTTTCTGCAATTCGAGGGGTTGGATTCCCCTGCCATGGAATATTCGCAACTCCTTTCGTGGTTACAGCACCTAATTGATTCAAATCTACCAGTTCACCATATTCTGCTCCGGAGCCAAAAGTACCAGATGCTACCGTAACCGGATTCTTCCATGTAACACCTGCAATTGTAACTGCTGTATTCATTAGAATTCCACCTCCTCAGCGAAGAATACGGGACCATCTTTACAAATCCGCTTGTTATTCACATTGGTATGGTGGTCTTTTTCTTTGGATTTACAAACACAGGCAAGACAGGCACCAATACCACAAGCCATCTTTTCTTCTAAAGAAAGCTGAGCCACGATACCATTTTCGAATGCATAAGTTTGAACTGCTCTTAACATTGGAGTCGGACCACAGGCATAAATCACATTTCCTGTAATTTCATATTCCCGAATGGCATCCATAACGGTACCTTTTACACCATGTTTTCCATCCTCACTGGCATAATAAACGGTTCCATAAGGAGTAAATTCTTCATCCAGAAAAGTTTCATCCCGATATCCCAATACTACCTGCACTTCTACGGATTTTTGAGATAATTCCTTTGCTAACTGTAACATTGGAGGAATACCAATGCCACCGCCAATCAGAATTGCTTTTTCTTCCTGCATAGTGAATCCATTTCCCAACGGTCCCATAATGTCAATCTGATCACCGGCGTGTAATTGAGAAAACTCTTCTGTTCCTTTTCCCACAGTACGATACACTAATCGCAAGGTTCCTGTCTCTCCATTGATTTCACATAAGCTGATTGGTCTTGGTAACAGGCGGGAGCCGTCTTTACTATATAGATTTACAAATTGCCCCGGCTTTGCCTGCGTTGCAATCTCTGCTGCCTGTAACTGCATACTGAAGATTCCGGTTCCAATGGGTTCCTGATGAATCACAGTTGCTGTCATCTTTGTTGTAGCCATATTATTTTCTCCTTTTTGTGATTGTTTCTATTATTTATGTGCTAACGCTCCATTAATATCCTCAATCATATCAATCACTGCCTGTCTGGAAGCATCTGCAAAATTCTCACTACCAAACTTCTGATACTTTTCCTGCTTATATGCAGCAATAATTCCTCTGGAAGAATTGACAATTGCTCCCAATCCATCTGCATTGAAATAATGTACCAAATCTTCTGCCTTACCACCCTGGGCACCATAACCCGGTACCAGAATATAAGTCTTTGGCATCAATTTACGAAGGACTTTACCCATTTCCGGATAGGTTGCACCAACCACACAGCCCACGTTGCTATAAGCACCATCCATGCTTTCTTCGCCCCATTCAGCCACCTTCTTACCAACCAGTTCATACAATGGTGTGCCATCTACTAATTGATCCTGAAATTCACCGGAGGAAGGATTCGAGGTCTTTACTAATACAAAGATACCCTTATCGCATTCATTACAGACCTTTAAAAATGGTTTAATTCCATCGGAGCCCAGATATGGATTCACCGTTGCAAAATCCTCATTGAAACCTGCATATGTCTGGCTTCCTACCTTTACCGTTCCTAAATGACCTACTGCATAGGCTTCTGAGGTAGAACCAATATCTCCACGCTTTACATCTCCAATAACAATTAAACCTTTGCCCTTGCAATAGTCCACTGTCTTCTGAAATGCCTTTACCCCTTCCACGCCAAACTGCTCATACATGGCAATCTGTGGCTTTACTGCCGGAATCAAATCATAGGTTGTATCTACAATTGCCTTATTAAACTGCCAGATTGCTTCTGCTGCTCCTTCTAAGGTTTCACCATATTCTTCAAATGCTTTTTTCTGAATATGCTCCGGCACATATGATAACATCGGGTCTAAGCCTACCACAACAGGTGCTTTCAATGTTTCGATTTTGTTTACTAATTTGCTAATCATTCACTTGTCCTCCTCGGTGTTCGTTGCTCTTTCTGCTCCGCATGAACGCACCTCGATTCCGCTTCGCTCCATCTCGCTTGCTCCTCTCATGCGCGCTCCGCATGAACGCACCTCGATTCCGCTTCGCTCCATCTCGGTGTTCGTTACACTCACATAGTCTGTCACAACCGTCTTTTTGCCTGCAAGCAGTCAAAGCCGGTTGTTGACAGACTGCGTTCATGCTATGCGTTCATTGTATCACAATCGTTATTGCTTTGGAAAGAGTTGAATCCAGAATTGGAATAATCGTTTTCCATCTACATACTCCTCACTGTCATCTATCATTCGTTCCGGATGCCACTGTACTCCAAGTATTGGGAGTCTTTTATGTACAATCCCCTCTATCACCTGGTCTTCCGCAAACTGAATTGCCTCTAAATCCTTCCCAAGCATATCAATTCCCTGATGATGAGCACTGTTTACCGGAAATCGCAATCCATATAATTGTTCCAGTATACAACCTTTCTTCGCAATGGTCATATGATACTGGTCTCCCTGTTGATAACAATGGGCATAGGACGTAAGTAAATGTTGTTTAATTGTACCGCCAAAAAAAACATTAATCACTTGTATTCCCTTACAGATTCCCAATACCGGTTTCCCGGCACATACAAATTCTTCTAATAGTTTTAACTGTATTCGATCTAGCGTTTCATCGATATTATCAGATCCCTGATTTGCCTGTCCAAACAGTCCCGGTGCTATATCCCCTCCCCCTGGCAGGACAAGCCCCGAACATCTAATTGCCTCCTTCCATGAACAGGCATATACACTAATTCCTTCTGCGTGAACTGTTTCCAGTGCTTTCACATAATTTCTTA
>CAMEWU010000228.1 GCA_945946715.1 uncultured Clostridium sp.
AAACAGCAGTAGCAATTGGTGTAGTGACTCCCTCCTGATAGAATCCGAAGGTTGCTCCGGCTAAAGCATTCCCATTTTCATCGGTCTTTTTCAATTTGAAGCTTATATATGGCGGATTCACTTTGGCATTCACAAAGGCATCACTTGTAAGATTACCATCTGTACCATAATACTGAGTAACCGTACTCTGGGAATCTATAACAATCTTATAATATCCTGTATCCCGAATATAGGTATCCGGTGCCTGGGTTTCCTGAATATAATAGATTCCATAAGTCAGATGTTCAAAATAAATACTACCTTCTTCTGCTGTCGCCACACCTGCTGTAACTGCATTAGCGGCTTCAGCTGCTGTCATAGATGTAGTTGTTGCCACCGGAACACCCAGCTCATCATATAAGGTAAAAGTTGCCCCGGCTAATCCGTTTGCATCACCGTCTTCCTTCTTCAACAGAATCTTACCGTCTTGCTTTACATTTTGGATATCTTTTGTAATTACCGGATTCAATGCATTTGTATTGATTGCTGTATTAAAATCATTTTTAACGATATTATACTTTGTATCACTTGCAATATATCCGACTGGTGGTGTAATCTCCTGTATGTAATAATCGCCATATCCGATATTCCTGAATTCTGCCACACCATTTGCATCTGTGGTAGCTGTAGCAACACGAAGATTGTTCATGGTATACAACCCAAAGACAGCTCCAGGCAATAATACTGCATTATCTGCGCTATCTGACTTTACAACACGAATGGTCGCCTTTTTCGCCTGATTTACTACCGTTACATCGGTATTACCAAGCTTGTTTACCGTTACACCGGTATCACCGGATACAATATAATTCTCTAACCCGGATGTCTCCTTTACTACATACGAACCAAATGGAAGGTTTTCAAACTTAGCTACTCCATTCTCATCGGTCGTAACTTCATATGGTTGAATACCGCTTGTCGCTACATCTTTATCGTATGGAGTAACACCATTACTCTCATATAAAGTAAAAGTCACGCCCGGTAAGAGTCTTCCATCATCCCCATACTTGGTTACCACAATGGTTCCGATTTCCGGCTGATTTGTTATGGTTTTTTGGATAGTTACATCTTGCCGCTCTGTTCCGGTTCCAATCTTTACGGAATAAATGGTACTGTCCTGTACATATCCTGTTGCTGCCGTATCTTCCCGATAATAATAAGTCTTGCCTACAACCAGATTGGTAAAGGTAGCTTTTCCATCCACACCGGTTGTCTCACTTCTAACCAAATCCGTACACAGTGTATCATTGTATAAACCAAACACTGCTCCGGATAATGGACTGCTATCCGTTGCACTTGTCTTTGTAATCTCTAAAGCACTGGCTATCTTCGTATTTGCAATTGCTACATCTGGTATTTCAGTATCTGTCGCATTATCATAATACTTTGTAGTTACTGTATTGGTTTCCTGGGTCAAAACTGCTTTTATCACAGTTGATGTATCCGGAATATAACCTTCCGGCGATGTCATTTCCTTTATATAATAGGTACCAGGAGCTAAACCGGCATATGTAGCTAATCCGTCTGCTCCTGTTGCCGTCATAGTTATAAGTAAATCATCTTCTGAGCAAGCAGAATCAGAATAAATACCAAAAACAGCTCCGGCTAACTCAACGTCCGTAGCTCCATCAACCTTCTTCACAGTTACACTTCCCGTTGTCTGACGATTTACATTTTCATTTTCTACAACTACCTCGATATAACGGACACCGTTTGCATCTGTCTGCAGTTGATTCTCATCAAACACAACCGGGTCCAGATTTACCGCCTTTTTGTATCCACTTGGTGCTGTAATTTCCACCAAATCAAAGGAATATCCATAGCTGCTACTGTCCATATTCTTAAATACTGCATATCCATCATTACCAGAGGTAGCCTCTCCAACCACTACATTATTCAGCTTTAACTGGAATACAGCTCCGGCTAATGGGGTTGTTCCGTTTCCGGCATCTACTTTCTTAATACGGATTTCCTGATTCAGGACCGCACCGGCAGATGAAGAACTAAACTGTATATTCTGAATGGTATTCGTTGTATCAACATATGTTTTACCACTGCCCTTGAAGGTAACAGTATTATTAACCGTTTCATTCTCCAGCTCACTGGCAAAGGTGGTATTAAATCTCGTAACAAACTCAAATTCATAGCATTGATTGGTGATATCCGGCAACTGTACTACCAGTTTCTTGTTGATGGTTGTTATATAGTAGTCGTTGCTTGCAACAGCAGAACGGGTACCATCCTCATTAACCAGATAAAGAGTACCGGATACATAATCCAGATAATCTGCCAGCTGGTCTTCAATAATCGGATCTGTCACATTTAAGTCCAGTCTTGCTTCGTTAATTTTTATATTCCATATTACTTCTCGTCCATTATGATAGGTATAGGTTTTATCCAGAATACCGCCAGGAATACCGGTTACAGTCTTTGTAGCATCATCGTCTACATAAATATTATTTTCAAAATTCAACCGCATCTTTGCATTGTTTGTATAATTGCCAGAAATAGTTGCTACATCTGCTTTGGTAATTCTAGTCTTATAGCGAATCACAAATCCTTCGGTATTGTTTATGTATACGGAATCTGTATCCGGTTCAAGATGATAGGTCAGAGTCTGAATACCTCTATGATCGGTAGTAGTCTGGGGCGTACGGGCAGCAAAATTACCTTCCCAGTAACGTGCCTTTAATGTAAAGCTTCCATCCACATATTCCATATTTTCCGGTAAGATGTCCAGAAAGTCCATACTAAGGGTTCCACTGCTTACATGTTCCACCGTCACATTCCATGTAATAGTTCCGTCTC
>CAMEWU010000229.1 GCA_945946715.1 uncultured Clostridium sp.
ATAAATAGGATTAAATAGGAAAACGGTTCGATTTTTCAAGGAGGTAAACAGTGAAATTTATGCATATTGCAGACGTGCATCTTGGAGTGGTTCCGGATAAAGGAAAGCCTTGGTCGGAGCAACGTGCCCAAGAGGTACGGAATACATTTCAGAAAGTATTGAATATAGCAAAAGAAGAAAATGTTGATTTACTGCTGATTGCCGGTGATTTATTTCATTTTCCGCCAACCACCGGTATGTTGCAGGAATTGGATTCTCAATTGCAGGAGCTGGATAGGACAACAACCATATTGATTGCGGGAAACCATGATTATCGGGCACCCGGATCCCCTTTGGACCGGTATGAATTTCAGTCGGATACCCTTTGCCTGCAGTCGGGAACGGCTGAACAAATTGTATTAGATGATTTGCATACTTGTGTAACGGGAATCAGTTATGACAGACAGGAAATACCCCAAGGGATATATGATGGAGTGACACCACAGCAGGGAAATGCACAGCATGATAATTATTTTCAGATATTGCTGGCACATGGTGGTGACGCAAACCATAGTCCAATGAATCATAAGGCACTGCTCCAATCCGGATTCGATTATATCGCCTTAGGACATATTCACAAACCGGAAGTGCTTGCAGCAGATAAAATGATTTATGCAGGTTCTTTGGAACCCATTGATTATACGGATACCGGAGCCAGAGGCTATGTAATTGGTGAAGCAGTAGAACAGGCAGGAGGCTGGCAGGTACGAACCCAATGGAAGGAGCTTAGCTGTCGGCAGTATGTGGATTTGGTGATAGAGATGCAGCCGGAAATGACCAACTATCAGCTTCAGCGTCTGGTACAGGAACAGATTGATGTCAGAGGAGCGGAGAATATCTATCGTATTTTGTTGCAAGGATATCGAAGCTCTTTGTTTCAGGCAGATATTCGGGGATTGATGAATCTGTATCATATTTACGAAGTAATAGATCAGAGTCATGAGGCGTATGACATGGATCAACTCCGACTCGACCATGCAGATAATCTGCTGGGACGGTTTATTCAAAGTTTTGATGGCGAGACGGATGCACTACACCAACAGGCGCTAGAGTATGGAGTAAAAGCATTCCTACGATGCCAGGAATTCCGGTAAAATGATAGAATGAAGTGAAATGAGGATATGTTATGTATATAAAGAAGCTGTTTATGCGGCATTTCGGAAAATATCATAATCAGGAGCTGGAGCTTCGGAAAGGAATCAATCTGATTTATGGTCCTAACGAAGCCGGTAAAACTACCATTCGGGATTTTATTGTGGCAATGTTCTATGGCGTTGAACGGATGCGGGGAATTGCGGCCCGTACCGATGAGTATACCCGACGGGAACCATTGGAGGGAGGCGGATATGCCGGCTCCATGGAATTGAATCTGGAAGGCAAATCCTATATCATTGACCGGGTGTTTCAGAAAGAACAGAAATCGCTAACGGTATGTGCCAAAGATTCCGGACGGGAATTGGAGCTGGAAGGAGAGAATCTTCAGGGGGTACTTATCGATATGGATAAAAATGGATATAAGAATACCCTATGTATTTCCAGCAGTGGAGCAGCTTATAAACAGGAATTGCAGGAAGAGTTTCGGCAATACCTGATGAATATGAATGAGACCCATGCCGGAAATCTAAACATAAAGGATGCACAGGCTTTTTTAAATCAGCAGAAAAAGGCATTGAATCGAAAAGGATTAGAAAATGAATTGCAGAGTGTTGGTCAGGGTCTGAGAGACATTGCCCTTTCTGAGGATTTAGGAAAAATAGATGCTCAGCGTCATACATTGGAACAGAAGCTGTTAGAAAGTCAGAACAACGCATCTGCTTCTGATAAGAAACAAAAAGCAGCAGATATAAAAAGCCAGATAGACCCACAGCTTAAGCAGATTATGAATTTCATCAAGATATTTTTAGGGTTTGGAGCCTTTGCGTTGGTGCTGGTATTGATTTTCATATTACCAATTTCCACTTATTATAAGGGATGGCTATGTGTAATTGCAGTGGCAATTTCCATCTATGTCTGGGTTCGTTGGAAATTAAAGGGATTAAAGAAGAAAACAGAAGAAACGAAACAGACACCGGAACAGATTCTGGAATACAGTCGGCAACTGACAGAATTGCAGATACAGGAGAATGAGTTACTCCGGGAATATGCCAGACAGCAGGATTTGCATCAGAGATACGAAGAAATAAAGAAAGAAATCTCAGAGGTCGACTGGAAACTGGAAGCTCTTACATTAGCACAAAACCGGATTCAGGAACTTTCAGAGAATATGTATGATGAGTATAGTCCGGGAATCAGCAGACGGGTATCTGAGATGGTAAGTAGTATCACTGGTGGAAATTATACGGATGTTAAACTGGATGAGCAGTTGAATATTAAGGTGCGGAAGGATGGACGGTATCTGGGTACGGAATTCTTAAGTACCGGAACGCTGGAGCAGATTTATCTGGCAGTTCGCCTGGCAGTAGCCGCAGAGATGAGTTCGGCTGGGATGCCGCTTCTGCTGGATGATATTTTTGGTGCTTATGATGATGAACGACTGGAAGCAGTGTTGCAGTGTCTTGCCACCTATCCGGCAGAACAAGTAATTATATTCACGGCAGGAGACCGGTTGGCAGATGCATTGGACCGGACGGATATCGATTATAATTATATCGAGTGCTAACGGCGTAAAAATGCAATAAAAATCTTATTTCTGACATATTTGGGCGTTTTATGCAAAAAATATTGCGTAATGAGTTCTAAAAAAGTGATAATGTTATCATAGCATGTATATTT
>CAMEWU010000230.1 GCA_945946715.1 uncultured Clostridium sp.
AATAGATGTAACCCGTGTTGTAAAATCTGCATCACTATACCAGCCTTCAAAGGTATAGCCTTCTTTTTCTGCATTTGCAAAAGAGGCAACTCCTATTCCATAAGTATAGGAATTCGGATTACTTTCCCCATTACTTCCGCCATCTAATTCATAAAAAATGTTATAATTATTCGCAGTAAACTTAGCATATAATTCCACCGGACCTTCCTGGGTAATAGGAATAGATGTAACCCGTGTTGTAAAATCTGCATCACTATACCAGCCTTCAAAGGTACATCCTTCTTTTTCCGCATCCGCTAAAATTACTTCAGTCTTTCCCTCATTATAACTATCAGGATTCGATTCTGCGTTTGTTCCACCATTCAGTACATAAGTAATCGTTGATCTCGTATATTTACTAACTGCAACCAGCCGAATAGAAACAAGACAATCACTGGAACCCTTTATTTCTTCTACTTTCCATTCCTTGAAGTCTTCAGCAGATAACTCAGTTCCCATATAAGCCTTTACAGTAAACGATTCGTTTGAAGAAGGAGAAGAATAATTGCTATAGGACTCAGAATCAATCACCGTCTTGTTGGTATCGGCATCACAATAATAAATACTCGCTGTATTCGCATTCCAATAATAATAACGATAATTAATTACATCCCCCGGCTTCAGAACCGTCGTATTCAGAGTCATTTCTGATCCTTCTCCATGTGTGGAGTAGTCCGCGGCCAATACAGAGGATGGTATCGACTGTATCATTGCAAAAACAATCACAAAACAGATTGCCCAAAATCTCCTTTTTCTTAGTTTAATTTCTTTGTTCATAAAATTCTCCTTTTCATTTTATTTACAGGATATTTTTTTCCTATATAAATATATCTTAAATGGCGAATGCCATCTCGTACCGTTCTTAGTTTTGATTTCCTTTTGTAATCACATTTACGCAGGGCAACCGGAACCTGTTTAATTCGAAGTTTCCTTCTCGCTGCCTCTGCTATCATTTCCGTGGCAAATTCCATCCCATCTGTCCGGAAATCCAGTTTCTTCACTGCCTGTGCGGAAATTCCTCTGAGACCGCAGTGAAAATCAAACACATCAACATGATAACGTCTCCGGCCGAGAAATGATAACAGACATACCCCCCATCTATGTGTCAAAGGCATAGCCCCCCGTTCCATGCCACCCTCGTAGCGGTTACCTATCACCATGTCATAGCTGTTATCTGAAAGTGGCTGAAATATTTCCTCCAAATGAAGGAAATCATAAGTCGTATCGGCATCGCCTATAATCAATATTCTCCCGGAACTGTTGTCGATACCGGTTCGGATTGCTCTTCCATATCCTTTTCTTTTCTCTGTAATCACTCTCGCACCATGCCCGGCAGCAACCGAGGCAGATAAATCTTCTGAACCATTGTCAACCACAATTATCTCACCTAGTATATCATATTTTTGAATGAATTGTAATGCCTCATCCACGCAATATCCCACTGTGCTTTCTTCATTGAGACATGGCATAATTACTGAAAGTTCAATTTTTTCTCCTGTTTCCATGTGCAAAAGGAATCCACCTCCTGTCCGTTACCTGCTCTAACACCAGAACTATAGCAAAAACCGTTGCTATCTGTGCCCTGTATGTGAAGAAATAATGTAGGTAAGAATGGTTATGTAGCACTCCATATCTGACATATGGAATCAATCCAGTCAGTGCATATATTATCACATATGCTTTATTATAGCTTTTCCCATGATAAACATATCCGGTATAGCAGACAAATATCATCAGTGCAATACCCGCAAATGCACCTGCCACACCATACTCAAAAGGAAACAGGCACTTTATATTATTCCATATTGCACTAAATATATATTGCACAGAACCAAATCCCAAATCTCCTCCGATTCGCTCATCAATATGTTCTGATACGTAAGGCATTACATTCTGTGACAAAACTACAGATGCGATTAGCCACTTCATTATCCACATTCCCAGATAACCAAGCCCCCATGCGGTCACGGCTTTTCCAGCCATTACAAAGGGATGCTTTCCCATCTCCTGTTCTTCCTGTCTGCCTGCTATCCACAACATCAGAAGTAAAGGAACTGTAAGGGTAATGGTTTCCGTCGTGAGGAAATCAAGATAACTCGTTATCATTCCACTTACCAGAAACAGTATCCCCATACCTGTATATTTCTGCTTATAAGCAAGATTTGTACCAATGATAGATATCAGAAGCATAACCAGAAATGTCCAGGTATACTCCAACGAAAATGGTACAAACCAGACCGATGTCATAACCAGCCCTGCTATAAAACCCACAGCCGGCAGATATGCCTTGTGCCTGATTAATATAAATAACAGACATATTACAAGAAAAGCAAACAAAATACCATTCACCGCATAAATCTGTTTCAGATTAAAGATGGTAAGCAAAGGCCGGACAATTGCATTAGAGCCATGCCAGTATCGTAAATACTGATGATTTGCCTCCCGGTCGTTCATCACCGCGTCTAACAGATTTTCATTTTCGTTCCTGTATTCCGTATAATAGTAGGATGACCACATAACAGATGTAAGAGGATTGTCAGCATCATACTGGTAAGCAATGGCTAAAAGTATGGAATCCGCATACCGGTCAATCTTGCTGCCATTGACATCTTCCACCACTGTACCAAAGAGCTCACCTTCACATAAATATTCAGCAGATTCCCTTACCTGTTCTTTTATTTCAGACCTGGGAATCATAGCGGACAGCAACAGCATTACTACAAGAACTATCGTAACCGCAACGAATACCAAGCCATATTTCAGATAATG
>CAMEWU010000231.1 GCA_945946715.1 uncultured Clostridium sp.
TGTATCAATTCATCTACTTCCTGATAGCCGAATTTATAAAGCATAGGATGGGCTAAGATTGGAATTCCGCCTGCTTTCACAATTAATGGAATGGAAACTTCCGGTGTGACCTGTGGTTTTGGAAGATAATAGTGACAGCCCACTCCTACATAGCGGTCAAATGCTGCTTTTTTATCTTTGCAGATGCCTTTTTCTACCAATACCCTGGCAAAATGAGCTCTGGTAATGACACTGTTTGGATTGCCGGCAAGCAAGTCTTCTAAGGTAATGTCAATGCCGTCCTTTTGAAATAACGCAATCATATCAAAATTTCGTTTTTGACGTGCTTTCTCTAATCGTTCCAGTTCTGCGAGAAAATCAGCTTTTTTGTAATTTACATATAAACCAAGCACATGGATCTCAACATTTTTATAATAACAGGAAAGCTCTGTAGCAGGGATGACTTCTAAGTCAGAACCTTTGGCTGCCTGAATGGCGTCTTCCACACCCTTTACTGTATCATGGTCAGAGAGGGCAATTGCTGCCAGATTCTTTTGAATTGCCAGTTGGACTACTTCTGTAGGTGTCAGGGTTCCGTCGGAAGCATTGGAATGAACATGTAAATCAACGTATCGCATAAGGTTATCCTTTCAAAAAGTTATATTTGGTTGGTGACATTATATCACAGGAAGCTTGTAAATTCTTCGAATTAGTGCAATAATTATGAAGAAATTTTAATATGTAAAGGAGTGTAGAGATGGATAACAGTAATTATGAACAGGAAAGTAGTATTAAGAGACCGGCGATTGCGGTGATATCATTGATATTAGGAATTATATCAATTGTCGCATCCTGTGGGGTAGGAGTCGGGGCAATATTTGGTATTGTGGCGATTATTTTGGCAATTGTTGCAAAAAAGAAAATCAACCAAAAGGATGGTGTAAGTACCGGGGGCTTAGTAACTGGTATTATCGGAACGGTTATTTCGCTTATCGTATTTTTCATTGTAGCAATTATGGGAGCTGCAATCGTACCAAGTGCTATGAGATATACATCAAAATCTGAAATGTCAACGGATATTCAGACAGGTAGTACTATCGCTTCCGCAATCAATGCCAGCCTGGCAGTTGAGGATGTATACATCGATATGCAGGCATATACGGATACAGTATATAGCTTATCGGATGATTATTATGATTTACCTGAGAGTTTTCGAAATGAAATGGAAGAAATCATGGGTAAAAGCTTGTATGATTTAGAACCGGAATATACAAAGAATGGTGCCACCGGTTATGCATTTATGATTGATTCGTATTCAAATCAGGTACACGTATACATATCAAGTGGTAGCTGGTATAATGCATGGGAAATATACCCGAATGTCAGTGATGATTATATAGATTAACGCAGTTGTAGTAGAAAAAAATTATCTAAGACTTTATTTCCAGGATTTTATTTAAAAATAAACTAGACTATTTTGTCATTTTATGAGAAAATATATCCAAATGGGGTGTCTAAAGGATAACCCTGCAAGCAGATGTAATATCACAAACCGCTTGCCTAATACTTTTATAATTGAAAGGAGTTTCAACATGATTTATTCACAGGAAGTAGAAAACATGTGTCCAGTTGCTCAGGGTGTTCATCATGGATGTGCACCTATTCCGGAAGAAGCAAAATGGGTACAGGCAAAAGAAGTTAAGGATATTTCCGGCTTGACACACGGTATTGGCTGGTGTGCACCACAGCAGGGTGCCTGCAAGCTGACCTTGAATGTTAAGGAAGGTATTATCCAGGAAGCATTAGTTGAAACAATTGGTTGTTCTGGTATGACTCATTCAGCAGCTATGGCTTCTGAAATTTTACCAGGTTTAACAGTAATGGAAGCATTGAATACAGACTTAGTATGTGATGCAATTAATACTGCAATGAGAGAACTGTTCTTACAGATTGTTTACGGACGTACACAGAGTGCATTCTCTGAGGAAGGTCTTCCGGTAGGAGCTGGTTTGGAAGATTTAGGTAAGGGTCTTCGTTCTCAGGTTGGTACTATGTATGGTACTCTTAAGAAAGGACCTCGTTACTTAGAGATGGCAGAAGGTTATGTAACTGCCATTGCATTGGATGCAGAGAACTTAATCATCGGTTACAAGTTCGTTAACCTTGGTAAGATGACTGACTTCATCAAGAAGGGTGACGATCCAAATACTGCATATGAGAAGTCTTGTGGTCAGTATGGTAGAGTAGCAGATGCTGTTAAGTTAATCGACCCACGTACAGACAAAGAGATTGCGAAATAATAGAAGGAGGTAACGAATAATGGCTTTATTTGAATCATATGAAAGAAGAATTGACAAAATTAATGAAGTATTAAACAGCTACGGTATCTCCTCAATTGAAGAAGCTGAGAAGATTACTAAGGATGCTGGCTTAGATGTATACAATCAGGTTAAGGGCATTCAGCCAATCTGTTTTGAAAATGCTTGCTGGGCTTACACAGTAGGTGCTGCAATTGCAATTAAGAAGGGTTGTAAGAGAGCTGCTGATGCAGCTGCTGCAATCGGTGAAGGTTTACAGGCATTCTGTATCCCAGGTTCCGTAGCAGATACCCGTAAGGTAGGCTTAGGACATGGTAACTTAGGAAAGATGTTGTTGGAAGAGGAGACTGAGTGCTTCTGTTTCTTAGCAGGTCATGAATCATTTGCTGCAGCAGAAGGTGCAATCGGTATCGCTGAGAAGGCTAACAAGGTTCGTCAGAAACCATTAAGAGTTATTC
>CAMEWU010000232.1 GCA_945946715.1 uncultured Clostridium sp.
CGCTTTTAAGGGAATTTTTTAAAAGAATGGAGGCGACGTGTATGAGTATGAATGAAACACCCAATGGAGACAGAGTCCATATCAGTCTTTTTGGAAAAAGAAATGCAGGAAAATCCAGTGTAATGAATGCTCTGATTGGACAACAGCTCTCGATTGTGTCGGAGGTAAAAGGAACAACCACAGATCCGGTTCGTAAATCTATGGAATTGCTTCCAATGGGTCCGGTATTGATTACCGATACCCCGGGACTGGATGACGAAGGACAACTGGGACGATTCCGAATGGAAAAGAGCTATGAAGTCTTGGATCAGACAGATATTGCAGTGGTAGTAATGGATGCATCTATAGGAAAAGAAAAAGAAGATGAATGGATTATTGAGCGGATTCGGGAAAAACAAATACCTTATATATTAGTATATAACAAGCATGATTTAATGCGACAGCCTACCATTGAGACAGTTGATGTAGAAAAACTGCTTGCAAATGCAAGAGAGGGTAAGGAAATTAGCATCTGGATTAGCACAATTGAACAGTATCATATTTCTGAATTAAAAAATCTGCTCGCAGGTATGGGTGGGGAGAAAAGACCACAGATTCCAATTATTGCAGATTTAGTATCTTCCACAGATTTTGTTGTTTTGGTAGTGCCTGTAGACAAAGCAGCACCGAAGGGCAGACTGATTCTGCCTCAGCAGCAGACAATCCGGGAATTATTGGATATTGGGGCAGTGTCTATCGTAACGAAAGAAACAGAACTTGAGGAGACTCTGAAGCATTTAGGTAAAGCTCCTGCATTAGTAGTGACGGATAGTCAAGTGTTTGAAGAAGTGGCAAGTATTGTACCGGGAACCATTCCTTTGACATCATTTTCAATTTTATTTGCCAGACATAAAGGTGTATTGAAAAAGGCAATGGATGGAGTATCTAAAATAAAAGAGCTACAGGATAAAGATACTGTACTCATTGCAGAGGGATGTACTCATCATAGACAGTGTGGGGATATTGGAACGGAAAAACTGCCTAACTGGATTCGGTCTTGTAATGAAGGAAAGGAACTTTATTTTGAATTCTGTAGTGGAATGGAATTTCCAAAGGATTTATCAGCATATCAATTGATTATTCAGTGTGGCGGTTGTATGTTGAATGAACAGGAAGTAAAGAACCGCTATCAGCGTGCGGAAAAACAAGGAGTTCCAATGACGAATTATGGAATTGCAATTTCAGAAATGAAGGGGATTCTGACTCGTAGTACAGAAATGCTGAGGGACACTTATGAAGATACAATATGATACAAAAGAATATAAAGAAGAAATCTACCGGCTTTGGCAGGAGGCATTCCATGATTCAAAAGCATTTGCTGATTATTACTTTCAACAGGTATATGCAGATAATCAGGTGCTGATAGCCAGAGAAGATAAAGAAGTGTTGTCAATGATTCACTTGAATCCTTATGAATGGAAGTGGAATAACAGAACAAGCCTGCAGTTGCATTATATTGTCGGAGTTGCTACTGAAAAAAGTCATCGTCGTCAGGGATATATGGCAGCCTGTATGAAACAGGTTTTACAGGATATGGCTGAAAAGAAGGAACCCTTTACCTATTTGATGCCGGCGAATCCGGATTATTATACACCTTTTCAGTTTCAAATGTGGAAAGAAGAACGCAGAGGGCACATAAATCCACAAGAGAAATCGGATATTTCGAGAATAGAGATGCCAATATGGCGATATTCTAAGTATCCGGTGAGAAATCAGCAATATTTGAAGCGACTTTTAAAGGAAATGCAGAGCGAACAGGGTGGAATCATTCGAGATGAAAGTGGAGCTTATGCTGCATATGGAGTAGAAGAGGCGGAAGGAATCCAAAAGATTCTGATTCAGCAGGTATTTTTTGAGAATGCAGAAGAACAAAATCCTTCCTATGAATGGCAGTGTTCGTTTTGGAATCGTATTATAGAACAACTACGGGAACAATACCCGGATTATTGGATTGAATGGATGGAATCCCAACCAATGATGATTCGAATTCTGAATTTGGAAAAATTCATCGAATTACTTTCTTACTCCGGTAGTCCAAAACAGTTACAGTTACATGTTACGGATGATATTTGCCGGGATAATGTAGGAAATGTAGAGATTACCTTATCAGAGGAAGGTTGCCATGTGAAATGGCTATCGGATGAAAGCTATAGTTTGCCGAACTGGAATATTGGAGAATTAACCGGTTTTTTATTACGGGAAACCCATCTTGGAGAACAGGTTTATTTGGTGGAAATCGTTTGATTGTAATTGAAGAATGATAGAAAGTTGTTGCAAAATCTTGTTAGGATTACTATACTTGATTGAGAATAGCAGGATGTAAAATGCAATTATGCATAAAAGAATGAGGAGACGGATATGAAGATCTATAATACAATGACCAGAAGAAAAGAAGAATTTGTGCCAATTCGGGAAGGAAAGGTAGGAATCTATGTATGTGGACCTACGGTATATGATTATATTCATATTGGAAATGCCAGACCGATGATTGTGTTTGATACTCTGCGGAGATATCTGACCTATAAAGGCTATGAGGTAAATTATGTATCAAATTTTACAGATGTGGATGATAAAATCATTAAACGTGCCAATGAAGAGGGTGTAGAATCTACTGTTATTTCAGAACGTTATATT
>CAMEWU010000233.1 GCA_945946715.1 uncultured Clostridium sp.
TAATGGGGGTGATGATGTTGATGGTGTTGATGCTAGTATAGTCGCCGGTGAAGGAACAGAAATAAATCCTGCTACAAATGCTGCTGCATGGGATCCAAGGCTTGCTCGTATGGATGGTTTTGTTTCTGATAATCAATTGATAATTCCGTTTGCTTCTGCTACAGCAGCAGGTGCTTATTTTGAAGAAGTGTTCACTATTGAAAGAGCCGCTTATGATGAAGCGACTGGTGGTTATGATGGAGGAAGTGTTTCATCTGGTGGAAATGGTGGAAATGATGGAAATAATTCAGATACAACCGGTTCTGCTAAGATGACTCCTTCAAGTATACTCGGTGAGATGAAATCAGATCCGAACATGTACGGTGCACAGTCTTTGATGAATCCTTATACTGTAACTAAACTTGTCGGTGGATTGACTAATGCTGGTACTAATGATTCTACGATGCAGTCTCATATGTATGATATTCGAGATAACAAGAGATTTTATGATAATGCTGGATCTGTAAAAGGTGAGTCAATAGTGGAAGATGGTGATGATATTACAAGTATTAATAATCCGACAACTACGAATATTATAGCATGGAGTAATAAGGATGCTTGGGGAAGAACGCCGTATTCATTTCAGGATTTTGTATTCTGTAAGTATTGGAACATTATACCGAATAACAGGCTGATTACTTTCAGAAAGTATGCTGTTCCTACTTATGATAATTTGAATTTCCCTAATATGGTTGGTGAAAACGGTATTAGTCCGAAACAGAATCTTGCTGCTCCTATTGCTACTGTAGTTACATATTTCGGAGGTGACTCTGCTAACAAGTTGAATGATTTTTTGAAATTCACTACAGGAACAAAATGGAAAGATATAAATGCTGATGTTCACAAAATTTCAGGTGAAAGTGGTAGTAATCCGCGTGCTGTCATTGATTCTATGTTTGAAAGTGGTAGTGGTTTCGGTGGCGTCGGTAGTAAATCTAACATTATGAATTCATTTTTGGGAATGGCTGGTGGTTTAACAGGTCAGTATCTTTCATTTGGTAAGTTTGTTGGTTTGCTTGATCCTGATGGTTATTCCCGCCATAGTAAGAAATCATGGGAGAAATTGACAAGTGCTAATGATGACCCGACAGAACAGATATATAGTAATAAGATTATCGGTCCTGTTAATAGAGTTCAGTCAGTGAAGGCTCGTGATGCTGGCATTGAGTTCGGACAGACATTCACATTGACTTGTGAGTATGTTGCAAGTGCGATTGGTGGTATCAATACGAAGGCTGCTATGCTTGATATTCTTGCAAACTGTATGGAAATTGCTTCTCCTGATGCAGTGTTCTGGGGTGGTGGTTACAGATTTATGATCAAGCCACATCTTTATCCGTTCAAGCGTGGTGCTGGCAGCAATACTATTATGGAGGACTTGTATGCTGGTAGAATATTTGGAACTAAAGGAGCGATTGCACATGGTCTTGAAGGCTTGTTGAGTTTCGGTAAGAAAGATGGAGAAAACAATTCATTCTCTTGGAGTACTGTAACTGAAAGATTGGGTGAAGTGTTGTCACAGACAGTCGGTGCTATCGGTAGTATGCTTCAATCTATCGGTTCTTCATTGATGGGTGATTTTCCAACATTGTCAAGTTGGATTAAAGGTGCCGGTGATGCTGTTACTGGTGCGACCGGTGAAGATGCAGCCGCAGCAGGAAGAGCAAAAATGGATTCTATGTTCACGAATCTAAATAAGATGTGGAAAGACAGAGTTATTCAGGAAACGACGATGCCGAATATTCAGGGTATGAAATCTATTTTAAGTGGAGAGCCTACCGGAAACTGGCATTTGACTCTTGGTAATCCGTTGAATCCGATTATGGTAGTTGGTAATTTAATATGCACAAAGATGGATGTTACGTTTGGTGATGAGATGGGTCCTGATGATTTCCCTCTTGAAATGAAAGTTGTATATAGTATAGAACATGCAATGGCTCGTGATAAGGGAGGAATACAGTCTATGTTTAACAGAGGTTCTGGAAAAATTTATAAATTGCCGGATTATATCCGTTCATTGTCAGATTATGAAACTGCTGTCGATCCATTTACAGGAAAGAATGCAAGTAAGAATTTGTCTGCTTTGTCTTCAAATGGTTGGACAACTCCTAAATATATGAGTTATACCAGTATGCAGAGTATGATAGGCGCGCAGGGTTATCAAACATTTAAGATTAACGGCGGAAAAAAACTTCAGAATGGTGGAAATTCTGCAACTACGCTTATTGCTAAGTTTACTCCTATAGATCCGGAAATTGCTTATCAGATTTCCGGTTCTAATACAACTGGATTCTTGGGTAGAGAAAATTCAAGAGTGGTTGTTAAAGGTAATCTGTTCTCAAGAAAAAGTTCTAATAATTAATATTGTATTGAATATGTTTAATTACACTATAGATAAGAAAAATACGATAACTGACAGAAACGGAAATTCTATTTTGGATTTGACAAAAAGTATATTCTCATCCGGTTCCGGTTTGATTAAGGATTATGAAGTTGTCAGGGTGACTGAACATTTTCATATGAGACCGGATTTAGTTTCTTATGCTATGTACGAGACAGACCAGTATGCTGAATATATTTTGAAATTTTCAGGCAT
>CAMEWU010000234.1 GCA_945946715.1 uncultured Clostridium sp.
TACTTAGGCTGTGTTCTTTACAGCCTTATGTACCACTACGTGCTGACCGGAGCGGATATTGTCGCAAGGAGGGACCCACGAAGTGGGAGGATTCCTTACGACCTACGTGCACATCAGTGCACTACCCGTGAGCACGAAGTGCGATTAGCGCGTCTGCGGTAACTATATACCATTGAAACCGATAAGGCGACTTGGAACGTTAAACCATAATTTATTCAAATTAATATAGAAAGGAAAAACAAATGAGTACAGCAATTGTAACTGGAGCTTCCAGAGGAATCGGGAAAGCCTGTGCCATTGAACTTGCCAAAGCAGGTTATGACATTGTGGTGAATTATGTATCTAATGAAGCAGCAGCACAGGAGGTTGTAAAAGAAATCGAAGGCTTAGGGCAAAAAGCTCTTGCCATTCAGGCAGATACTTCAGATTTGAAAGCAGTGCAGGCGATGTTTCGTACAGCAGGTAAAGAATTTGACAGCATTGATGTACTGGTGAACAATGCCGGCGTGGTAGATGATAAGTATTTGTTAATGCTTCCGGAGGATTCCCTGGAACGAAGCTTGAATATTAATATAAAAGGTTATTTTCATTGTGCCCAGAATGCAGCACTGAAGATGATGCGGAAGAAAAAGGGGTGTATTATAAATGTTTCCTCTGTCAGTTCTGTGGTAGCGATTCCTGGACAGAGTGTTTATAGTGCAACAAAAGGAGCAGTAAATGCAATGACTGCAACCTTGGCAAAGGAACTGGCACAATATGGAATTCGTGTAAATGCTGTAGCACCTGGTTTTATAGCTACAGATATGATTGACCAGATACCGGAAGATCAGAAGGCAGAGCATTTGAAGGCCGTACCACTTGGACGATTTGGAGAAGCCGAAGAGGTTGGAAAGCTGGTATGTGCATTATGTTCGGATGATATGGCATATGTAACCGGACAGACCATTATTATGGATGGAGGATTGAGCCTATGAATCTCTTAGAGATAAATGAACGTATGCGGCAAAGACCACCTTTTCAGATGATTGAGCGGGTGACGGAATTAGAACCCGGAAAATCAGCAACCGGTATTAAATGTGTATCAGTAAATGAGCCGTATTTTGAAGGACATATGCCTGGCTATCCGATTATGCCGGGAGTATTGTTAATTGAAACTGCAGCACAATTATGTTCACTGGTGATTGAACAAGATGGTATAGATGATAGTAAGATTTATGTACTGTTGAAAGTAAAGGATTTTAAGTTTGTAAAAGCAGTAATTCCGGGAGACCGTTTGGAAATTAAGGTAGAATGCCTGCGTGGTGGTACCGGCTTATATGAGTTTTCTGCACAGATTTTCTGTGAAGGAAAGCTTCGTGCAAAAGGAGATATGTTATTTACTGCGGTTGATAAGGAAAGTATTTATAACGAGGAAGCATGAGGTGAGCTGCGTGAACGTGTTAATTATTAACGGTAGTCCAAAAGGCGAACGGAGCAATACCATGTGGTTGACCAATGCGTTTGTTAGTGGGTTTCCGGAAGATGCAAGGGTAAAGACAATTACGCTTCGGGATAAGGATATTCATCCATGTATGGGTTGTTTTTCCTGTTGGACGAAAACGCCGGGACAATGTGCTGTCAAGGATGATATGCAGGAGATTTATCAGGATATTCTGGAAGCAGATATTATCATTGAAAGCTTCCCTCTATATTTTGCAGGAATGCCTTCTCGTATGCGAATGATGACAGAGAGATGTCTGCTGTTTACCAAACGTTATGAAGGAAGTCCGGAGGATACCTTTCATTCCATTTTGGAAATGGAGGAACATAGTCTGAAAAATAAAAAACTGGTAGTGATATCTTCGTGTGGTTATGTTTCCATGGATACCATGTTTGAAGCTCTGTTAAAAGAGTATGATTTAATCTGTGGAACAGGGAATTACACTACTATTTTATGTGCCCAAGGTGAACTGTTGCAGGCAGGGAGCCGGACACGACAGGTAATTAATTATCTGGAAGAGGTTAAGAAGGCAGGACAGGAGTTTTATAAAAACGGAGAAATATCAGAAGATCGAACCATAATGTTGGAAAAGCAGATGGTATCTCCGCAGACGTTTGAAATATTGATTAAACGATACTGGAGTGAGCGCATGTAGCGTATGGAATAACAGGCGTAAGAAATTGAGTAAATTAAAGGGAATGAAAAGATGAAAAAAGTCGATATTGTAAAACAGGCAAAAATAATTAATATAATTATTCATTCGTTAATGGTTGCTGTAGGGTTGTTCCTGCTATTATTTTCCGGATTAACTACGACCCAGGAGATCATTGTGATTAGTGTGCTATGTATCTTGGTGGGAGGAGCTAAGATTCTGGGTTATTTTTCCAATGATTTATACCGATTGGCATTTCAGTTTGATTTTGCTTCCGGCTTATATTTGATTTTAGTTGGAATACTTTTCTGGTTTGTTGGTTGGAAAGACCCATTGGCAATATCAAAATTGTTTGGTATTTATGTCATTTTTGATGGATTACTGAAGATGCAGACTGCTTTTGATGCAAGAAAATTCGGTATCCGTAAAT
>CAMEWU010000235.1 GCA_945946715.1 uncultured Clostridium sp.
CGGGATACTTATGAAGCATATCGCTTGGTAAATGACGAAAAGATTACCAGTTATCGTGCATGGAGACATTATAGCTTGTTATCTTATGGGCCGGAAGAATTTTTGCGAAGGAATTATGATGTAATTTGCTTTGGCTTCTTAGATGACTTAAATGCAGGATATGATTATAGTGATGCTGCATGTGAAGCATTTAATTACTTTATTAATCCGGTAGAAAAAGCAGGCGTTCCGGATGATGAACAGTTAAAACCAGGTAGCGTTCTGTTAACACATGATTGTATGTCAAAATTTGCAGAAAGTGGTTATTCTTTGAACTTTACATCAAAATTCAGGGAATTGGTTGGTATGAATCGATTCCATGATGTTAAGACATTGAATGAAAATGGTACGGATAGTAAGACATTTGTTGAATATTATAATCCAGAGCTAAGTACTGCTGAGCGTGAAGCCAGAGGATTAACAAATGATGCGGCATATGAAAACTATATGTCAAAGCGTTATTTTGTGACCAGTATTTCCAGTGATTATAATTTTGGTAAATCATCTACTTATACGCTTGAACAATGGAAAACTGCGTCAAATGACTTCGTGACTGCTACTATGTCTGGTGGTTATGGCAATTCATTCCTTAGTAAGATGAATAATGGTGTTGGACTGACATTATATCCGGTAGGTGAAAAGAATACGAAGTTGGGATATGAAGGTTTGACTAATGCAATTGCGATTAAATTAAGTGGAACCTGTGTATCATATCCATATACCTATGAAGAGTTCTCTGTTACGACTCAGATGGCTTGGAATGTAGACCCTGCTAAGGCACTGACACTAACAGGTACTTCAAAGGCAGAGCAGGTTAACCGTGGTATTGTTACAACCTATCCATTCTATATTAAGCCGGATCTTCGTATTTCACCAACGCATGTACAGACCTTGGCATTGGATATGGAAGACAGTAGTGTGACTACATGGTATACCTTAGCAGCAGATAATTTGCAAACAAGTGGCAATAGTGTAAAGGCAGCATCTGTGGATGACAGCCCTAATTATTCACAGTTAAAAGGAAATTCTTCTTCCTATGCTGCAGCACCAAAGGATGGTGTAAATAACTATTACATTTACTCAAAGGGTAATATTACCTATTGTGGTGCCGGACATGGTGCAATTACCGGACCGGATCGTGATAATAATGATGAGCGTCGCTTGTTTATCAATGTATTGGTAAATCTGGTTAATAAGAGTACCAAGACAGAAATAGTATTAAGACCTAGAATTGATTTGTATGACCCGGATGGAACATTGGCTCCAAATGGTAAGGTTATTAAGCAGGATATAACCGGTGAATATTATATCAATGTGAATGGTATTAATACCTATCCGGAATTTGGTTTTGGTTTACGAGATATGAATGTAGGCCAGACTGTAACAGATATTCAGATTTATTATGATTTGGATTATGTTGTACCAACCGGTTCAGCAGCTGCTGATAATGATTACAATAGTGCGAAGGATGTTCTAATACCAATACCAGGTGAAAAATCAGATTTGATTGATTATCTGAATGGTGAGACATCGGATGGCAAGAAAAATGTATATCAGATTAACAGTGTATTGTGGCCGGGAATGGTAACACAGAAGGAATATTTTGATGCATATGATGGTACATATACCTATATTGTTATCAAGATGACGGTAAGTGGAAGTACAGAACCATTATATCGTAGAATCAGAATTAATCTAAAAGAAAGTCTCTTAGACTTGACGTAAATTATTTTGAAGTCTATCGCATCTGTAAGAAGATGTGATAGACTTCTTTTTTTGTTGAAATCTCTTACGAATCTGTTGTATAATGTAAAGCAGTGATACGAAATATAGAATAAAATGATTTTAGGAAGGTATCGATATGTTTGATTCAATCGGAAACACCATATGTACGGTAATATTAGGGGTGGCTCTGGTATATTTGATAATATGGACTTGTAAATTTGCAGGATATTGTCTGAATAAGAAGCGGGCAAGACATACGGTTGCTATTCGGGAAAAACAGAAATCCATTCGACAGAGAACCATTGCCTGTGCAAAAAACTATTGGTATAACATTCGGGAAGTAGAAGATTGTCCGAAGGATTTGCCGGTAGAGCGGTTATATCATTATTTTGAAACGGAACAGGAATGTATTAAGGCGTTAATTATTGAGATGTACGATTGTGCTTTGGTTCGGACAGAAGAATTGGAACGAATTGCTTATGGTGAGGCAAAGCCAGTGGAAATCATTACGAATCCATATGAAATTGACGATGAATATGACGATTTTGATTACGATTTTGATGAAGCAGTGGAAGAGTTAATGTTGCAGGATGATGATGAAATTGCGGCAACTGCAGAAGCAGCAGATGATGCTGAGATTCGTGCACAGATTTATGATTGCTGGACAGAATATGTAATGCAGTTATATGATATGGTTAGTGTGAACTGTAATGAAGAAATGAAAGCTCATATACGCAATAAGATAATGAGTTACGGACATAAAG